>CAYYHO010000108.1:0-5997 GCA_964471725.1 uncultured Methyloversatilis sp.
AATTCCAGGACATGCTGCGCTGCATCCGCTGCGGCGCCTGCATGAACCACTGCCCGGTGTACCAGACCATCGGCGGCCATGCCTATGGCTGGGTTTATCCCGGCCCGATGGGCTCGGTGCTGACGCCGCTGTACACCGGACTGGAAAATGCCATCGACCTGCCCCAGGCGGCCACCCTGTGCAACCAGTGCGGCGTGGTCTGCCCGGTGAAGATTCCCTTGCCCGAATTGCTGCGACGCCTGCGCGAGAAGCAGGTCGACCGGCGCCTGCGCCCTTTGAAGGAACGCATCGCCCTGAAAATCTGGGCCTGGGTGGCCAGTCAGCCGGCCCTGTATGCCCTCGGCGCCCGCCTCGGGGTGCGCTACCTCAACTGGCTGGCCGAGGGGCGCGACCGCATCGCTATGCTCGGTTTGGCGCCAGAATGGACGCTCGGCCGCGATTTCCCGGCGCCGGAAGGCAAAACCTTCCGGGAACTGTACGCCATGCGGAGGAAACAAAAGTGAACCCACCCCGAAAACCCTCGCTGCGCCCGGTTTTCCCCCCTGCTCAAGGGGCGGGAAACTCTTGGGACGGCCCGGCGAGTTTCTCATGAGCAGCAGGGAAGACATCCTCGGTCGCGTCCGCGCGCGCATCGCCCGCGACCCGGATACCACAGACACGCTGCGCAGCGAGATCGATCTCGTCCTGAAAGCCCGGTCCCAGGGGCCGCGTCCGGCCATGCCCACCGACCGGGCAGCACTCGCCGCGCGCTTGCGCGACAAGTCGCTGGCGCAATCCAGCACCGTCGATACGGTGGCTACCCTGGCGGAGGCGCCGGCGGCGGCGATGCGCTACCTGGCCGGGTTGAACCTGCCGCTGCGCGCCGTGATCTGGCCGAGCCTGGCGAACCTGAACTGGAGCGCCGCCGGCATCGAGACGGCGGCGCGCGGGGCGCAGGACAGCGACCTGGTCGGCATCACCGGCTGCTTCTGTGCGATTGCCGAAACCGGCACCCTGATGGCCTGCTCCGCCCCCGATACCCCGGCCACCGTGAGCCTGCTGCCCGAAACCCATGTGGCGCTGGTACCGGGCAGCCGGATCGTGGCAGGCATGGAGGACGCTTGGGCGCTGGCGCGCCGGGAACTCGGCAGCCTGCCGCGTGCCGTGAATTTCATTTCGGGGCCATCGCGTACCGGCGACATCGAGCAGACCATCGTGCTCGGCGCCCACGGGCCGTATCGCGTGCATCTGATCATGATCGAAAGCATTTGAATCCTCATGAAAGGCAGCCGGAAAAAACAAGGAAAAAACTTGTCATCCCGATTCGATGAAGCGGCGTTATTGCTTCCAGAACCACACATCGGAGGCAGCAAAAATGTACGCCCGCATCAATTTCGTCAGTCCCGGATCCCCTGAAAAGTACTCCTGGGTCATCGATACCAAGAGTGAAACCATCGATCACTGGCAGCAGGCTCACCCCGAAGCCGAAGACCTGGTCGTGACGCAGATGAGCGACAAGGAAGGCCTGGAAGCCCTGTTCTGGCAGAAGTGCCTGTATCACAACGTGTTTTTCGAGCGCTCGTCCAGCCCGGACGTGCGTGAGCGCGGCAACGCCGAGTTGCGGGAAATCCTCGAACTCGCCGGCCGCCTGGTCAAGGGTCGCGCCAGCGAATTGTGGAATCGCTGCATGGATTTCCGTTTTCGGGACGACGTGATCGTCAAGGGCGAGTATCGCCACCGCCTGCCGGCCTGAGTGCCGGTTGATGCTTCCCTCGGGGCTGCCCGGGGGAACAGGCAGCGGGTGGCTGCCGGCCGGCCTCCGCAGTTCCCTGGGATAGCCGGCAACAACAAACCAATTCAGCAGCACCCAATAGTCGGCGCCGGCGGAACGGCACTGCCCCGGCTAACTTTCATGATGCGTGAAGCATCACCCCGCATCATGAAAACGCCCGCCCCCCTTCGCCCCCCGCGCGGGGGGTTGTTTCGTGCTCGCTACGCTCGTCTATCACGGGGCACTCCGCGAGGGCGATAGAGCGGATTGCGCCTGACGGCGCGTGCCGCCTTCCCTTGGGGCGGCCCGGCGGGAAAGCTGCTATTTCACGTTAACGGGCCTCAGCCCCGGCCTGATTTCTTGCCGTCTTTCCCGGGTTCGGCGTAATGCTCGCGTATCGACGCATAGCGCGCCATGCGGGCCGTACGCACATGGCTGAGCGCCCGTTCCATGGGCACGCCGATCTGCTTCAGGGTTTCGGCGGCGATCATCAGGCTGCCTTCGAGGACTTCCGGAATGACCTCCGTCGCCCCGGCGGCCTTGAGCGGCACCACCCCGGTTTCGTCGGGCACGCGAACCACGATGGGGATTTCCGGGCGGCTTTCGCGCACCTTGCGCACCACGCGTTCGGCCGAATGCACATCCGGATAGGCCACCACGAGGGCGCGGGCGCGGCCCAGGCCGGCCGCCAGCAGCACTTCGGTGCGGTCGGCACTGCCGAATACCAGCTTGCCGCCAGGCGGCACCACGCGCTTCAACTGCTGCGGGTCGACATCGAGGGCGAGGAAGGGGATTTTTTCCGCGGCGAGGAACTGGGCAATGCTGGCGCCGGTGCGGCCGTAGCCGCAGACGATGACATGATCCTCGGTACCGAAGCTGGCCACTGCGATGTCGTGAATCGACTTGGCCTTGTGCGCCCAGTTGCCGTGCGCCATCTGCCCGGACAGACGCGCCGCCCGCTCGATCAGGAAGGGGGCGATGAACATCGAGATCAGCATCGCCGCCAGCGTCATCTGGAACACATCGCTGCTGACCAGCTTGAGTTCGTGCCCGAGCCCGATCAGCACGAGGCCGAATTCGCCGGCCTGGGCGAGCTGGGCGGAGGTGCGCAGGGCGACGTCGAGCGGACTTTTCCCGGACAGGGCGAGCAGGAATACCACCAGTCCCTTGCCAGCCACCAGCAGCAACACCGCGAGCAGCAGGCGGTGGGCATTGTCGAAGACGAAACCGAGGTCGAGCATCATGCCGACCGTGACGAAAAACAGCCCGAGCAGGATGTCGCGGAAGGGCCGGATGTCGGCTTCGACCTGGTGGCGATAGATGGTCTCCGATATCAGCATGCCGCCGACGAAGGCGCCCAGCGCCAGTGAAAGTCCGGCGTAGCCGGTGGCGTAGGCGAGGCCGACGACCAGCCAGAGCGTCGCCAGCACAAACAATTCCTCCGAACGCTGATGGGCCACCGTGTCGTAGAGACGGCGGATCCAGCGCTGGCCGACCCAGACCAGGATGCCCAGCACCACGATGGCCTGGCCCAGGGCGATGGTCAGGGAGCGCGGCAGATCCTCGGCGGATTGCGCCAGCGCAGGGAGCAGGATCAGGCAGGGCACGACGGCGATATCCTGGAACAGCAGCACGCCCATGGTCTGGCGGCCCGAGCGGGAATGCAGCTCGAAGCGGTCGGACAGCATCTTGGCGACGATCGCCGTGGATGACATGGCGACCGCCAGGCCGACCACCAGGCCGGTGCGCCAGCCCTGTTCGTAGCCGAACAGGGTGATCGCCGTGACGGCTCCGGCGGTGATTGCCATCTGGGCGAAGCCGAAGCCGAATACCAGCTGGCGCATGGTCTTCAGCCTTTGCAGGCTGAACTCGAGGCCGATCGAAAACATCAGGAATACCACGCCGAACTCGGCGATGGCCTCCACCTCATGACTGCCCTCGAGCGCAGCGACTCCGTGGGGGCCGAGCGCGATGCCGACGACCAGGTAAGCCAGCATGGCGGGGAGGCGGAAGCGCCTCGCCACGGCCAGCGCGACGACCACAGCGGTCAGCAGAAGGAAGATGATGAGCAGCGTCTGGTACACGTGCCGCATGATACCGGTGCGCGCGTATGCCGCATAGCTGACCAGGTTATTTGCGTAGTCGATGGTTACAATCCGGGCATGATCGAATCCCTGAGCCCCGAGCAAGCAAGGCGTCGCTTCGTCATTCTCGCCGTGGTGGTAGCCGCTTACGTGCTGTCCTTTTTCCAGCGTTTCGCGCCGGCGGGCATCGCCCAGGACCTGGCGGCAGCTTTCCAGACCTCGGCGGCTTCGCTCGGCGTGCTGGCGGCGACCTATTTTTACGTCTATACAGTGATGCAGGTGCCGACCGGGATTCTGGTCGATACGCTCGGGCCGCGCCGCATCCTGACGCTCGGCGGGGCGGTTGCCGGAGCGGGCAGCCTGTTGTTCGGCACGGCGGAAAGTCTGGATGCCGCATTGGCGGGGCGTACCCTGATCGGCCTGGGCGTGTCGGTCACTTTCATCGCCATGCTGAAGATCATCGCCGTCTGGTTCGAGGAGCATCGTTTTGCAACCGTCGTGGGCCTGTCGATGCTGGTCGGCAATCTGGGCTCGGTGCTGGCCGGGGCGCCGCTCTCGGCCATGGCGCAGGCCGCCGGCTGGCGCGGCGTGTTCGTCGGGGTCGGCATCGTGTCGCTAGTCCTCGGCATGCTCGCCTGGCTCTGGGTGCGCGACCGGCCGCAGGCCGGGGATGCGGCGCCGGCTGCTCCCGGCATCGACCGCACGGTGATCCTCACCGGCTTGCTGCGGGTCTTGAAGAACCCGGCCACCTGGCCGGCAGCCGCCGTCAACTCGGGACTGGCCGGCAGCTTCTTCGCGTTTGGCGGCCTCTGGGCCACGCCCTTCCTGATGCAGGGGTTCGGCATGAACCGCGACACGGCCACCGCCCACCTGTCGCTTTACTTCGGCGGGTTCGCCGTCGGCTGCCTGCTGATCGGCGCGCTGTCGGACCGCTTGCGCCGCAGGAAACCCGTCATCATCGTCGGCTCCCATATCTACGGCCTGATTTGGCTGGTCTGGCTGTCCGGCGTCAGTCTGCCGCTGCCGGTCACCTACGCGCTTTTTGGGTTGATGGGCTTGATGATGGCCAGTTTCACCCTCAGTTGGGCCTGTGCCAAGGAGGTCAATCCCCCGGCGCTGTCGGGCATGTCGACCTCGGTGACCAATATGGGAGGCTTTCTGATGGGCGCCCTGCTGCAACCGGCCGTCGGCTGGGTCCTCGACCTGCGCTGGAGCGGGGCGATGGCCAACGGCGTGCGCGTGTATGCGCCGGAAGATTACCGCTGGGGCCTGCTGCTGATTGCCGTGGTCGCCTGGTGCGGCGCGGCGGCGGCCTGGAAGGTCAAGGAAACGCAGTGCCGCAACCTCTGGAAGGAAAACGCATGAGCAACCAAGGCATCATCCTGTTTGGCCATGGGGCCCGCAATCCGGAATACATCGCGCCGTTTCACCGCATCCGCGCAGCGGTCGAGGCGCAGCAGCCTGCGGTGCCGGTGGAAATCGGCTTTCTCGAACTGACCCAGCCGCCGCTGGAACAGAGCATCGCGGCGCTGGTCGCCCGCGGCGTGAATGAGATCCGCGTGGTGCCGATCTTCTTTGCACCCGGACGCCATGTCCTCAAGGATCTGCCCGAACTGATCGGCCTGGCGCTGGACCGCTTCCCGGAGGTGCGCTTCACGGTGGCCTCCTGCGTCGGAGAGGTGGATGGGGTCATCGAAGCGATGGCGGCGCATGCGATCAAGCAGGAGTGAGCCCGGAGCAAGCCCCTTGAAAGAGCTATATTAGTTCTTACTTATGGATACCATGAAAACCTTTTCCATTCTCCTGGCGCAGCGGCAAGCCCGGTTGAAAACCCTGTTGCTGGCAATGGCTTGCGCCGTCCTGCCGGCGCCGACTTTTGCCCAGCCGGCGCCGACGCGCACCCTGGAACCGCGCAGCGTGCCGCTGAGCCAGCCGGCCGAGGCCGTGCTGGAGGCGACCCGCCAGGCGACGGTGGCGACGCAGGTTTCCGGACGCATCGTCGAGGTGCTGGTCGAGGCTGGCCAGCGCGTCAGGGCCGGGCAGGTTCTGATGCGCATCGATGCGCGCGAGGCGACCGAGAGTGCTGCTGCTGCCCGTGCGCAACTGGTGCAGGCGGAGGCCAATTTCAAGCGCACCGGGAATCTCTTCAAGCAGAAGTTCGTC
>CAYYHO010000109.1:0-5990 GCA_964471725.1 uncultured Methyloversatilis sp.
TATGGCGTCAGTTGCCCAGCTCGAACACGGTCAGCTGGCCGCCCAGCGCCGTGTCCAGCACCGTCATCAGCAGGAAGCGGCTGGCGAAGCCGAGCCGCCAAATGCGTTCGGTCACCTGATGGCCGAGTTGCCGGAGCAAGCGCTGCACGGCTTTCATGACCACCACCGCCGCGGTTTGGTCGGCTGTTCCATCATCTCCTCGCCATAAGGCCGCGCCGGGTACTGGAAAGGCACCGGGCCGTCGGCCTCGCCCCAAACGAACTGATGTACATAAGGCGCCTCGGACTTCCTGATTTCTTCGGCCGTTCCCTCGGCAACGATCTTGCCCCCGGAAACGAAATAGACATAATCGACGATCTTCAATGACTCATGCACGTCGTGGGTCACGATGATGGAACTGGCGCCCAGCGCATCGTTGAGCGTCCGGATCAATTCGCCGATGATGGACAGCGAGATCGGGTCCAGGCCGGCAAACGGCTCGTCGTACATGATCAGCATCGGGTCGAGGGCGATCGCCCGCGCCAGTGCCACGCGCCGCGCCATGCCGCCCGAAAGCTCGGCAGGCATCAGCTTGTGGGCGCCGCGCAAACCAACCGCATGCAGCTTCATCATCACCAGGTCATGAATCAACTCTTCGGGCAGATCGGTGTGCTCGCGCATCTGGAAGGCAACGTTGTCGTACACCGACATGTCGGTAAACAGCGCGCCAAACTGGAACAGCATGCCCATGCGCCGCCGCATCCGATACAGTCCCTCATCGTCGAATTCATGAACCACCTGCCCGGCAACCTTCACCGCGCCCGAAGTCGGGCGCAACTGGCCGCCGATCAGGCGCAGGGTCGTGGTCTTGCCGCAGCCGCTCGGCCCCATGATGGCAACCACCTTGCCGCGCGGTATCGTGATGTTGATACCGGACAGAACCGCACGGCTGTTGTAGGCAAAATTGAGGTTGCGAATATGGACCAGGGGATCGGCTGGATCTGCTGTGGCGGCTGTGGCAGTCAAGGGAATGAGAGGATTCGAAAATAAGCGCATCATTATACCCAAGCCAATGGCAAGGGCGATGAGCGAGGCCTGTCGCTGCTGCGATAACGTCGGGATAACGTGGGATTTTTGCGCCAGGGGCTCCCGAACCTAGCCGGGCCGCATATTTGCGGGGCAAACACCGCTCTTCGTCCATCATCCGGGCCAGGCGCATCGGGTAATATCGTCCGTCATGCGCGCCTCCAGTGTTCCTGTGGATAAACCCGTCCTGCTCATCGTCGATGACGATGCCCTGATCGCCGACACCCTGAGCTATTACCTCGGTAGGGACTTTGCGGTCTTCACCGTCGGCAGCCGTCCGGCGGCGCTTGGATGGCTGCAGGACCAGGCTGCGCCGCCGCCCCTCGCGCTCGTCGATCTCGGCTTGCCGCCCACCCCGCATCGGCCGCTGGAAGGCTTCGCGCTCATCGGCGCGCTACTGGAACGGGCGCCGGAAATCCGGATCGTCGTACTGTCGGGCCAGAACGATGCGGGCAACGCCCGTCACGCGCGCGCGCTGGGTGCGGTCGAATTCGTCGCCAAACCCGTGGCGCCCGAACAATTGCGGGAATTGTTGCTGCAGCTTCTCAAGGTCGGCCAGGTACGCGCCAGCTTGGCCGAACTCCCCATGCTGGGCGAAAGCCCGGCGATGCAAAAACTGCGCGATCAGCTCAGGCAATATGCGGATTCCCCGTTCCCGGTATTGATCGAGGGGGAGTCCGGCAGCGGCAAGGAGTTGGCCGCGGCAGCCTTGCACAAGCTGTCCGGCCGCAATGCGCAGCCCTATCTGGTGCTCAATTGCGCGGCCATCGCGCCGACCCTGGTCGAAGCCGCGCTGTTCGGCCATGCCAGGGGCGCCTTCACCGGCGCAGCCGGGGCGCGGGCCGGCTACTTCGAAGAGGCGGGCGAGGGTACCCTGCTGCTCGACGAAATCGGCGAGCTTCCCCTCGAGTTGCAGCCCAAGCTGCTGCGCGTACTCGAAAACGGCGAATATCAACGCGTCGGCGACACGCAAACACGCCAATCCCGCGCCCGCGTGATTGCCTCCACCAATCGCGACCTCAAGCAGGAGGTGCGTTCCGGACGCTTCCGCGCCGATCTCTACCATCGGCTGTCCGTTTTCACCATTGGCGTGCCACCCCTGCGCGATCTGGGAGATGATCGCATGCGCCTGCTCGACCATTTCCGCACCCAGTTGAGCGTCGAGTTCAGGCAGCCCCCTTTTTCCCTCACCCTGGAAGCCGAGGCGCTCTGGCTGGCCTATGGCTTTCCCGGCAATGTGCGCGAGTTGCGCAATATCGTCATCCGGCTCGCCACGCGCTATGCGGGCCAGACAGTGTCGGCAGCGGGACTGGCCGATGAATTCGACCCGGGCTACCAACCCGCCGCAGCGCCGCTGCCAGGCAGCCGGCCAGCCCCCCTGCCCGCCGCATCAGTTAACGACCGCGAAACCCTGATCGAGGAAGCCCGTCGCCAGCTCGCCGCCAGCGCAGCATTCAGCCTGGATGCCACCCTGTTGCGCTGGGAGGAGGCCTACATCGAGGCCGCCCGCCGGCTGGCGAACGGCAATATCAGCCAGGCCGCCCGCCTGCTGGGCATCAACCGCACCACGCTGTATAACCGCATCGAGTCGCTCGCCCGCGAGCGCGCACACCCGGCACGAGCCGAGCCGGCGCAATGAGGTATCCATGTACCTGGAACATTACGGCCTAGCCGAAGCGCCCTTCCGCATCACCCCGCATACCGACTTCTTCTTTGCGGGAGCGAACCGCGGCGCCACGCTGGAAGCCCTGCTGTATGCCATTACCCACGACGAGGGCATCGTCAAGGTAAGCGGCGAGGTCGGCAGCGGCAAGACCATGCTGTGCCGGGTTCTGATGGAGCGGCTGCCCGAGCAGGTGGTCACCATCTACCTGGCCAATCCTTCCCTCTCGCGGGAGGAGATTCTTTATGCTCTGGCCGACGAACTGGGTATCGCCGTGCCGGAGCAAAGCCGCGCCAATACCCTGATGCGCGTCCTGCAGGAAAAACTCATATCGCTGTATGCGGAAGGCAAGCAGGTCATCGTCCTGATCGACGAAGCCCACGCCATGCCGAAGGAAACCCTGGAGGAAGTGCGCCTGCTTTCGAATCTTGAATCCAGCCGCCACAAACTGCTGCAACTGGTCCTGTTCGGCCAGCCGGAGATCAACGAAACCCTGGCGCGCAGCGACATGCGCCAGTTGCGCGACCGCATCACGCACAACTTCGGTCTCGAACCCCTGGTGCGCGACGACATCGCCCAGTATCTCGACTTCCGCATGCGCGCCGCCGGCTACCGGGGGCCGAGCATCTTCACACCTCCCGCAATCAAACAGATTGCGGCAGCCTCGCAGGGTCTTACTCGGCGCATCAACATCCTTGCCGACAAGGCGCTGCTGGCAGCCTTTGTGGCAGGCGGACACCAGGTTGGCCTGCGTGAAGTCAAGGCGGCAATCAAGGATTCCGATTTCGCCGGCATCCAGACCGAAAAAGCCGGCCGCTTCCCGGCCAGCCCACTGCTCTGGACGGGCACAGGGGCGCTGCTCATGCTGGCCATCGTCGGCCTCTGGCTCCAGGCCAGCCAACCCGCCGCAGACCCGGCCCCCGTTGCCGGCGCACCGGCGCCCCGATCGGAGCCCGTCGTTACCGAAACGAAAGCGGATCAGTCCATCCAGCTGGCATTTCCCCTCAAGCAGGATGCGCCCCCGCCTGCCCGCCCGGTCATTGCCCCCGTAGCCGCCCAGAAACTCGGCCAAACTGCTGCTGTCGGCGTGTCGGCAAGCGCCCCGCCGCCCCCCGAAAATTTGCCGCCACTGCTGGAGAAGCACCTGGCGGCCAGCCAGCCCTGGCTGGCCGGCGCCCATGGCGATCGCTGGTTCCTGCAACTGCTGACCACGGTTGCCGGTCGCCCCGATCTGGTCGAAGACTTCCTGCTGCGCATCCAGAACGCCGGAGCCGAGATGAGCAAGGTGCGCGTTTATTACTCGAGCCTGAGCGGCACGGCACGTTTCGGGGTCATCTATGGCGATTATGTTTCGCGCCAGGATGCCGTTACTGACCTGGGCGCCCTGCCGGTGGCGATCAAGAGCCGCAATCCTTACGCCCGTCAGGTCAAGCAACTGAGATAAACCAGCAACATCGCCACGGAAAATTGAACCTTATATTTTTCAATTGGTTGCTATTGCATTCTTGCGTGATATTCTCGATGCGGTCGTCAATTTTCCGGCTTGCCACATGCCCATGAACAGACTTCTCACCCTCGCGTCACTGGCGCTGCTCGTCTCCGCCTGTAGCAATGCGCCGATCCAGGCCCCCGGTAGCGGTCATTTGCGCGCAGAAAAAGTCGGCGCTGGCGATACGGCAACGATTCCCGCGCCGGTGCAGCAGAGCCTTGCCCTGCCCAAGCCCAAAGCAGCCGCCAGGGTGGAAACCTACAGCGTCGTCGTCAACAACGTGCGGGTGCAGGAGTTGCTGTTCGCCCTGGCGCGCGACGCGAAGCTGAATGTCGACATCCATCCCGGCATCTCCGGGACGGTGACCCTGAACGCCATCGATCAGACGCTGCAGCAGTTGCTGACGCGCATCGCCAAGCAGGTCGATGTGCGCTGGGAGATCGACGGCCCCAACCTGTCGGTGATGCCTGATTCGCCCTTCCTGCGCACCTACAAGATCGACTATGTCAACATGTCGCGCGACACCAGCGGCACCGTCACCGTCACCACCCAGATCGCCTCCACCGGCGCCGCAGCGGGGGGAGCCGGCAGTGCCGGGCTCGGCGGCAGCGGTGGCAACAATTCGCTTACCAAAATCGACAACAAGGCACAGAACCGATTCTGGGAAACCCTCGAAAAGAACCTCAAGGACCTGCTGCGCGAAACCGACAAGATATTGCCCGAAGGCTCCAGCGAAACCGTGGTCGAGCGGCAGGACGAACAGGCCACAACCGGCACCGGCGTGCAGCCGGCTCCTACGGCGCGCGGCGGCGCCGCACCCGGTCTCGCCGCCAGTCCGAATCCCGCCAGCATGCAGCAAAGCGGCACCACCGTCACGCGCCGCACGACCTTCCGCGAAGCCGCCTCCGTCATCATCAATGCCGAATCGGGGATCGTCACGGTCCGCGCCACCGCCCGCCAGCAGGAAAAGGTGCGCGAGTTCCTCGACCACGTGCTGGCCTCGGTCAAACGGCAGGTATTGATCGAGGCAACCATTGCCGAGGTTACCCTCAGCAACAATTACCAGCAGGGCATCGACTGGGCGAGACTCCCGCTGGGAGCCGCCGGCTTTACGCTGAGACAGAGGGCTGCAGGAGCACTTTCCGCGCCGGCAGCGGCCCTCATGGAGCTGACCTATACAAGCCCCACCTCCCGTTTCGGCAACATCGACGGCACCATCAAGCTGCTCGAAGGTTTCGGTACGGTCAAGGTTTTATCAAGTCCAAAGCTTTCCGTCCTCAACAACCAAACGGCAGTCCTCAAGGTCGTCGACAATCAGGTCTATTTCACCATCAAGGCCGACACCACGACGAACCAGACCGCCTCGACCACAACCTACACCACCACGCTGCACTCGGTCCCCGTCGGCCTCGTCATGAACGTCACCCCGCAAATCAGCGAGTCGGACACGGTGCTGCTGAATCTGCGTCCGAGCGTTTCGCGCATCGTCGACTATGTCCCGGATCCCAATCCCTCGCTCAAGAAAAGCTCCGCGAATAACTTCGATACCGATATCGTCAGCAAAATTCCGGTTATCCGCACCCGGGAGATGGAGTCCATCATTCGCATCGACAACGGCAATATTGCGGTCATGGGCGGCTTGATGGAGGATTCCCAGAAAGACACCGATAATGTAGTGCCTGGGGCGTACAAGCTGCCGTTTTTCGGCAATCTGTTTCAGCACCGGGACGACACGCGCAGCAAGACCGAACTGGTCGTCTTCCTGCGGCCGGT
>CAYYHO010000110.1:0-5958 GCA_964471725.1 uncultured Methyloversatilis sp.
TTCGCGCACGATCAGGATGTCGAGGCCGGCCACCACTTCGGGCTTGAGCGTCGAAGCATTGGCGAGTTCAGGGTACAGGATGGCCGGACGCAGGTTGGCGAACAGGCCGAGATCCTTGCGAATCCGCAGCAGGCCGCGCTCGGGACGCAGTTCGCGCGGATTGCTGTCCCATTGCGGGCCGCCGACGGCGCCCAGCAATACCGCATCGGCTTCCTGGGCGAGCTTCTGCGTCGCCGCGGGGAACGGATCTTTCGCCGCATCGATGGCGCAGCCACCCAGCAGCGCCTCTTCCATCTCGATCTTCAGGTCGAGCGCGCGCAGCACCCGCACGGCTTCGGCGATGATTTCCGGTCCGATGCCATCGCCCGGCAGTACACATACTTTCATGGTCGTTCTTTCGTTTCGGATTCAGTCGGGAAACACCCGCAGCCCGCGGGCAGGGAAATACCGCTGGTTTATTTGACCGCCTTCTGGATGGCTTCGCCGCCCTTCTCGATGTCCTTGCCAATGCCCTGCACCGTGTTGCATCCCGCGAGCATGAAGGCCGTGCTTGCCAGAATAAGCGCCAGTAGTTTCATTTTCGTCTCCGTCGTAGCTTGAAATAGTGTCGAATCGGTCAGGATGAATCAGTTGCTTGTCCCGGCGCGGTTCCTGGCCCCCCGCTGGCAGGGCAGGATGCAAGCGACCAGGAGCGTCGGGCGACCTGAAATTATCGCACAGGCCGATAATGCTTTAACGCCTCGGGCAACCAGCGTTCGATCTCCTGGATGCGTGACGCATCGGCCGGATGGGTGGACAGGAATTCAGGCGGCGTCGCCTTGCCCTTGCCAGCAGCGGCCATGCGTTGCCAGAAACCAATGGCGGCACGCGGATCGTAGCCGGCCTTGGCCATGTAGATCAGCCCCATGCGATCGGCCTCGGACTCGTGCAGGCGCGAATACGGCAATAGATAACCTACGGCAGCACCGGCGCCCAGCAGGCCGACATAGAGGTCGCGGTTGGGCGAATCCTGCGTCGCCACGACCGTCGCGACGGACAGGCCGGCAATCAGGATTTCCTGGCTGAGGCGCTCGCCGCCATGGCGGGCAATGGCGTGCGCCACCTCATGGCCCAGCACCGCGGCGAGTCCGGCATCGTCCTGCGCCACCGGCAACAGACCCGTATACACGGCCACCTTGCCGCCGGGCAGGCAGAAGGCATTCAGCGCCTTGTCGTTGTCGATGAGCTTGAATTCCCACTGGTAGTCGCTGCGGCCAGTCGCCGCGGCGATGCGGGCACCGATGCGCTGCAGGCGCTCGTTTGCCGCATGGTCAGTGCTGAGCTTTTCCTTTTCGAGGATTTCGCGGAAGCTGGTCAGTCCCATGCGGGTTTCCTGCTGCTCCGAAATGAGCTGCAGCTGGCTGCGCCCGGTCACGGGAACGTTCTGGCAGGCGGCCAGAAAGACCGCCGCAATCAAGCACAGCGAAGTTTTGTTCATGATCTTCCTTCAACGTAATGTGCGCGAGGTAACCGAGGCGGATGACAGGCCGCGCCAGATCAGCGCCCAGCCGCAGGCGGCAAACAGGGCGGCCAGTGAATAGGTGATACCGGCGCCGAGACTACCCCAGGTGGCGCCGCTGATCAATCCGCCGACCATGCCGCCGGCGCCGAAGGAAAGACTGCCGTAGAGGCCCTGCACGCGCGCCTGCTGCTCCGAAGGGAACCAGCGCATCAACGCCGCCATGGCTGCCGCATGGTAGGCGCCGAAGGTCGCCCCGTGCATGAGCTGCGCCAGGAACAGCAAGGTCGCCGAATCGGCGCCCCAGCCGATCAGCAGGAAACGCAGCACCGCCAGGGCAAAGCTCCAGAGCAGAATCTGCCGCAGCGACAGCCGGCGCATCAGGCGCGGCATGGCGAGGAACACGCCGATCTCCGCCACGACCCCGAGCGACCAATACAAGCCGATCGCCGTCTTGTCGTAGCCATGATCGACCAGGTGGATCGAGTAGAACACGTAGAGCGGGCCGTGGGCCACCGACATGAAGAAGCAGGCCGCCAGCAGGGCCAGCATTTCGGGGCGCGCGACGAGGCTGCCGAGCAGGGGTGCCGTTCCGCCAGCGCCGACTTTTTTTTCCGGCAGGGTCATGGCGCTGGCCAGCACGCTCGCCAGGATTGCCATAATCACCCAAAGCAGGGCGGCAATCGGCAAGGTGTCGAGCATGGCGCCGATCGCCAGCACGCTGACGATGAAACCGACCGAACCCCAGACACGGATGCGGCCATAGCGATCGGGATGTCCCGCCAGCTGGTCGAGCGTCATCGCCTCGACCAATGGCAGGGCCGCGCTCCAGAAAAACCAGACCAGCGCCATCGCCACCAGCATGGCGGCGAAATCATGCGAAAAGAAGAAGCCGGCGAAGCCGAGGGCGGAACACAAGGCCGCGAGGCGGACGATCGCCACGCGATGGCCCAGGCGGTCCGCCAGCCAGCCCCACAGGTTGGGCGCCAGCAGGCGCATCACCTGCGGCACCGACATCAGCACCCCGATCTCCCAGGCGGTCTGGCCGACTTCCTGCAGATAGAGGGTGAAGTACGGCGCGAAGGCGCCGATGAAAGCGAAATAGAAGAAGTACCAGACGGCCAGACGGCCTAGCGGGGAGACCGGCATGCGTCACTCAGGCAGGAAAGCGGATGAACGCGCCCGCTCGCGGCGCCCTTCCCCGCGGCTGGCGGCCGCATCTCCGACTTGCCCGCTGGAGACGCGGCGGCATGGCTGGTCAGATGGGATGTTTCTGGCCGACCCGGAACGCCAGCAGCAATTGATAAATTTCGTCCTTCAATTTGACCCGCATCTTCTTCATGTCCTCGAGGGTGAAATCGGCCACGGGCATGTCGTGTTCCTCAAGATCCTCGACCTTGCCGGTCAGCCGGTTATAGCGGTCGAACAGTCCCGCGAAATGGCCTTTGACGCCTCGCAAGGCATCGATGGCATCGCGCATCTCCGGAAATTCGCTATAAAGGTCGTGGTGCTCAACGTGCATGTTTACCTCCCGAGTTAGGCATGCTTGGATAGATATCGAATGAATTTTATCAGGCGGTATCCGCCGCTTTCGCCGGAATGGGCGGAGTCGGGCAGCGCACGTCGGCGCACTGCGCCCGGTGCAGCAGGGCGGCATCCATCAGCACGAGCGCCAGCATGGCTTCGGCGATGGGCGTGGCGCGGATGCCGACGCAGGGATCATGGCGGCCGTGGGTTTCCACCACGGTCGGCTGACCGGCCAGGTCGATCGAACGGCGCGGCAGCCGGATGCTCGAAGTCGGCTTGATGGCGATGCTGACGGTGACATCCTGACCGGAGGAAATGCCGCCGAGGATGCCGCCGGCATGATTGCTCAGGAACCCTGCGGGCGTCAGTTCGTCGCCATGTTCGCTGCCGCGCTGAGCGACACTGGCGAACCCGGCGCCGATTGCGACGCCCTTGACGGCGTTGATGCCCATCATGGCATAGGCGATCTGGGCATCGAGCCGGCCATAGACGGGATCGCCCCAGCCCGGCGGCACATTGCTGGCCACCACCTCGATGCGCGCGCCCACCGAGTCGCCGTCCTTGCGCAGCTTGTCCATATAGGCCTCAAGCTCCGGAACGATGGCGGCGTTGGGCACAAAAAACGGGTTGCCGTCGATCGCGGCCGCATCGAGGAAAGGCACCTTGATCGGGCCCAGTTCGCTCATCCAGCCCCGCACGGTGATGGCGTAACGTTCGCGCAACCACTTGCGCGCAATCGCCCCGGCGGCGACGCGCACCGCGGTCTCGCGCGCCGAGGAGCGCCCGCCGCCGCGATAGTCGCGGATGCCGTATTTCTGCCAGTAGGTGTAATCGGCGTGTCCGGGGCGGAAAGTCTGGGCGATGTTGCCGTAATCCTTGCTGCGCTGGTCGGTATTGCGGATCAGCAGGGCAATCGGCGTTCCGGTAGTTTGTCCCTCGAACACGCCGGAAAGGATTTCCACCTTGTCCTCTTCCCGGCGCTGGGTGACGTGGCGCGACGTGCCGGGTTTGCGCCGGTCGAGCTCAATCTGGATGTCCGCCTCGCACAAGGCCAAGCCGGGCGGGCAGCCATCCACCACGCAGCCGATGGCCGGACCATGCGATTCGCCGAACGAGGTGACGCTGAACAGCGTTCCAATGGTGTTACCGGACATCGGGATGATCGGGCATCGGGAAGCTGAGGATGGCATCGAGTCTAGCACGCCCGCCGGGGAGCGCCGGCAAGGCTAGCCGCATTTCAGGAACTTCCGCTTATCCGGACGGCCCAGCCACTCGTCCGCATCCGCGGGCGGGTCCTTGCGCTCGATGATGGCGGGCCACTCCTTGGCGAGTTTGGCATTCAGGGCAATCATGTCCTGCTGGCTCTCCGGCACATCCTCTTCGGCAAAGATCGCCTCGGCCGGGCACTCGGGGACGCACAGCGTGCAATCGATGCACTCGTCCGGATCGATGACCAGCATCTCCGGCCCTTCGCGGAAGCAGTCGACCGGGCAGACATCCACGCAGTCGGTGTATTTGCACTTGATGCAGTTTTCAGTCACTACGTAGGTCATGGCAAGCTCTTAACCTCTGTTTGGCTGCCCGCAACGGGCAATCTGGAAAAGTCATGCGGTGCCCTGCACGAAATCGCGGCTCGCGTCGATGGCCTGGCAATAAGCCATGTCGCTGTTCATGACATGTCCGATGGTGAACGCGAGGATGAACTGCATCACCGACCAGCCCGGCGCCAGCAGGGAACCGCCGCGCGCTGGATGGCCGTTCTGCATGTTCTGGAAGCGTTCCTGCATGAGTGCCAGATCGTCGAGCATGCTGTGGTGTTCCGCCATATGCTCGGCCAGACCGGGGTAGCCGAGCTCGGCCAGCAGGCGCTCCTCGTAGGCAAAATGGGCTTGCAGGAGGTGGGCAAGCTTGCCGACCGTCTTGCGCAACTCGTCGACATCGCCCCCGCGGCGCCAGTTCTCGAAGACATGGACGCCCAGGTCGAAAATCGCCCTGTGTTGGGCATCGATCCCGGCATGGCCGACGGACAAATGATCGCCCCACTGGATGAGATTGTTGACGGAAACGTGCTGCAACTGGATCCGCCCGAACAAAGCGCTATTTCCGTTCATGCTGCCCCCTGAAGGTTCCGCTGCCTGATTGGCAGCATTACAGCATTCGCACCGAAACACAACAAGGACGCCGCAGAACTTAGCCCCTGTCTACATAGGGATTCTTGGTGATCTTGAACTGGATGCGCAGCGGCGTGCCTTGCAGCTTGAAGGTATCGACGAACACGTGCTCCAGATAGCGCACGTAGGCGGAGGGCACATGCTCGAGGGCATTGCCGTGGATGATGACGAGCGGCGGGTTGCTGCCGCCCTGGTGGGCGTAGCGCAGCTTTGGCCGCACGTTGCCATGGCGCGGCGGCGCCTGTTTTTGCACGGCGTCCAGCAACACGCGGGTCAGCCTGGGCGTGGTCAGCTTGGCCATCGCCGCCGCATAGGCGCGGTCGACCGATTGCATCACGCCGGCCATGCCCTGCCCGCGCAGCGCGGAAATGTGGTGCACCCGCGCAAAACCGAGGAAATTGAGCTTGCGGGCGATGTCCTGCTTCACCTGCTCGCGGCGGTACTGATCGACCGCATCCCACTTGTTCACTGCCAGCACCAGGGCGCGGCCGGCCTCGATGCAGAAACCGGCAATGTGCGCGTCCTGATCGGAGATGTCCTGGCTGGCATCCACCATCAGGACGACCACGTTGGCGGCCTCGATGGCCTGCAGCGTCTTGACGACCGAAAACTTCTCGATGGTCTCGAAGACGCGTCCCTTGCGCCGCAAGCCTGCCGTATCGATCAGCGTGTAGCGCTTGCCGTTGCGTTCGAATGGGGTGGCAATGGCATCGCGTGTCGTGCCGGGCATGTCGAAGGCGATCATGCGCTCCTCGCCCAGCA
>CAYYHO010000111.1:0-5954 GCA_964471725.1 uncultured Methyloversatilis sp.
CTTGCGCTCGATATGGTCCATGATGCGGCCCGGCGTACCGACGATGACATGAGCGCCGCGCGACAGGGCGCGCAACTGGATCACCATGCTCTGCCCGCCATACACCGGCAGCACATGGAAGCCCTTCATGTGATGGGCATATTTCTGGAAGGCTTCGGCGACCTGGATGGCCAGTTCGCGCGTCGGCGTCAGCACCAGCACCTGCGGCCGCTGGTTGGCGAGATCGAGCCGCGCCAGCAGCGGCAGCGCGAAGGCCGCCGTCTTGCCGGTGCCGGTCTGCGCCTCGCCGAGCAGATCGCGCCCGGCCAGGAAATGCGGGATGCAGGCGGCCTGGATCGGCGTCGGGCTTTCGTAGCCGACGTCGGCGAGGGCCGTCAGCAGGTGGTCGGGCAATTGCAGTGCCGCAAAGCTTTCGATGGATTCGGTCATGGATATTCCGCGTCGGGGCGGCTCGGGAAGGCAGGCCAAAATGGCCGTGAAGCCGAGCATTATCGCAGACCCGTCAAGTAGACTGCAGCCATGGACAAAAGTGTGGCGATCGTCGGCGGCGGCCCGGCCGGCCTGATGGCAGCGGAAGTGCTGGCCGAAGGGCTAGCGCCGGCCGGGGTGCGCGTCGAGGTTTACGATGCCATGCCCTCGGTCGGCCGCAAGTTCCTTATGGCGGGCAAGAGCGGCCTCAACCTCACCCATGCCGAGCCGCGCGCGGCTTTTGTCGGCCGCTACGGCAGCGCCGCCGCCTGGGTGGCGCCCTGGCTGACCGGTTTCGGCCCGCAAGCCCTGCGCGACTGGGCGCGCACGCTGGGCGTCGACAGTTTCGTCGGTTCCTCCGGGCGCGTCTTCCCGGCCGGCATGAAGGCGGCGCCTTTGCTGCGCGCCTGGCTGTCGCGGCTGCGCGCCGCCGGGGTGCGCTTCCACATGCGCCATCGCTGGCTGGGCTGGGATGAGGACGGCAGCCTCAGTTTCGCCACGCCGGAGGGTCTCAAAAAAGTCGGTTCTGGCGGGACGGCGGCAACCATCCTGGCGCTGGGCGGCGGCAGCTGGGCCAGTCTCGGTTCGGATGGCGCCTGGGCGCCGCTGCTGCGCGCGCGCGGCGTGGCCGTGGCGCCGCTGCGGCCGGCCAATTGCGGCTTCGACATCGACTGGAGCGAACACTTCCGCGCCAAATTCGCCGGCCAGCCGGTCAAGTCGGTGCTGGCCTCGTTCGCCGGCCAGCAACGGCAAGGCGAATTCGTCATCACCGCGCAGGGTGTCGAGGGCAGCCTGATTTACGCCTTCTCCGCCGCCCTGCGCGATGCCCTGGAGGTACAGGGGCATGCCGCCCTGGTGCTGGATCTCGCCCCCGGCAAAGCGGCGGAACGTCTCGCCGACGAGATCGCCCGCCCACGCGGCGCACGTTCGATGGCCAGCCACCTGCAAAGCCGTGCCGGCATCGCCGGCGTCAAGGCCGGCCTGCTGCGCGAATGCGCCCCGCCGGAAGCCTACGGCGACCCGGCCCGCCTCGCCGGCTGCATCAAGGCACTGCCGCTGCCAGTGCGCGCCGCGCGCCCGCTCGACGAGGCGATCAGCAGCGCCGGCGGCGTGATGGCCACGGCACTCGACGAGCGGCTCATGCTGCACGCCCTGCCCGGCGTGTTCTGCGCCGGCGAAATGCTCGACTGGGAAGCGCCCACCGGCGGCTACCTGCTCAGCGCCTGCTTCGCCAGCGGTTACGCCGCCGGCCACGGAGCGCTGGCATGGCTCCAGCCGAAGCGCGCCAGCAATGCGGCAAACTGAGCAGACGCAGCACTGTTGCCGGGAACTTCGATACGCACAGCCGCGCCGCTTTGCGGGTGACGGAAGGCCATGCGCACGCAGGCCAGCAGCAGCCGGTGACAGCCCAGTTCGTTCTGAAAGTAGCGGTTATGCACGCCCTTGCCGTGGGTGGCGTCGCCGATGATGGGATGGCTGATGTGCTTCAGGTGGCGGCGCAACTGGTGATGCCGGCCGCTGCGCGGCTGCAGCGCCACCAGGGCATAGCGTGCAGTCGGGTAACGGTCGATGGACGCCGGCAATTCGATTGTCGCCAGCCGCCGGTAGCGGGTCAGCGCCGGCTGGGCCGCGGCCTGCACGAGGCAGCGTCCGTAGTCGTCGTGCTGGCGCGTCAGCGCGTGGTCGATCAGCCCCGACTGCGGCGGCCAGCCGCGCACCACAGCGAGATAGGTTTTTGCCACCGCGCCGCTGGCGAACTGGCGCTCCATCGCGCGCGCCACCTCTGCGGCAAAGGCGAACAGCAGCACGCCGGAAGTACCCTTGTCGAGTCGATGCACCGGCTGCACGCGGCGACCGATCTGGTCGCGCAGCAACTGAACGGCAAAGCGGGTCTCGTGACGGTCGATGTCGCTGCGATGGACCAGCAGACCGGCCGGCTTGTCGATGGCGACCAGGTGCTCGTCACGATAGAGGATTTCGAGCATGTCGGCCCGTCGCTCCTGGCGACCGCCCTGTGCTGCGGCGACCGGCTCAGATCCGGTTCTGCTGCCCGGCCTTCTGCTCGACGGCGAACACCGCCGCCTCGACCCGCGAGGTGAGGTTCAGCTTGGCCAGGATATGACGCACATGCAGTTTGACGGTGTCATGGCTGATGTCGAGTTCGCGGGCGATCGCCTTGTTCGACAGGCCGTGCGACAGGTGTTCGAGGATTTCGCGCTCGCGCGCCGTCAGCTGCTGCAACGCCTCGGCCTTGGGCGGCTGCGCCCCGCCTTGCAGCAGATGCACCAGTTTCAGCGTCATGGCCGGCGCCACCACGGTCTCGCCGCGCACCGCGCGCTGCACGGCGTCGATCACGTCGTCGGGTTCCATGTCCTTGAGCAGATAGCCCTGCGCGCCGCCGCTCATGGCATTCGCCAGGTCGTCCTTGGCATCGCTGACGGTCAGCACCAGCACCGGGCCTTGCCAGCCTTCGGAGCGAATCTGGCGCAACAGGGCCAGTCCGCCATGGGGCGGCATGTTGAGGTCGGTAATCACCACATCCGGGGGATCCGATTTCAGCAGCTGCAGCGCCTCGTCGCCGTTCGCGGCTGAGCCGACGATGGCGATCGCGCCACGCTGTTCGAGCAATTCCGCCAGGCCCTTGCGGAACAGGGTATGGTCGTCGGCCAGCAGCACGCGGATCTGTTTGCTATCGTTCATTTTTTCAGTTTCAGGTTCAGTTTCTTGCCTTCCGCCTTCTGGCCGGCCGGGCTGATAGCCGGGAAAGTCAGGCGCACGCGAAAACCGCCGCCCGGCAGATTGACCAGTTCGACCCGGCCGCCGACCAGGCGGGCACGCTCCCGCATGATCGACAGGCCGAAGTGGTCGCGCTCATAGGGCAATTCGTCGGAATCGCCGCTGCGGTTCGCAATCGGGAAGAAACCCTGCGCACCGCGCCCGTTGTCATCCACCGTGAGCGTGTAGTGATCGCAGGTACCCTCGAGGGTCATCCAGGCCTGGGTGGCCTTCGAGTGGCGCCGGACGTTGGCGAGCGCTTCCTGGACGATGAAGAACACCTGCGCCTCCTGGTCGATCGACAGGCGCAGGTCGACCACGTGGTTGCGGAATTCCAGTTCGATGCCGGTGCGGTCGTAGAAACTATCCGCCTGGCGGCGCAAGGCTTCCTGCAGGCCGAGCGGATCCATGCGGCTGCGGAATTGCGACAGCAGCTCGCGCAGCTGGATGTAGGAATCGTCGAGCACCTGGCCGATATCGCCGGCATATTTGCCGGCCTTTTCATTGTCCTGCTCGCCGAGCGCATCCTGCAGCAGCGCCATGCGCATCTTCATGTAGGACAGTGCCTGGGCGAGGGAATCATGCACCTCCGCTGCCATCATCTGCCGCTCGTTCATCAGCGTGATGCGCAGGTTTTCGCGCTTCAGTCGGGTGTTTTCCAGCGCCATGCCGAGGTGCTCGCCGATGGAACGGAACAGCAGCACCAGTTCTTCGGGCAGTTCGAAGCGTTCGGACAGGAACAGGTTATATACGCCCATCAACTGGGCGCCATGCTGCAGGGGCACCACCACCATCGCCTTGCAGTCCTGATCGAAATAGGCATGCTTGGTGCGCAGTGCGCAGGCGTGCAGATCGATCTCGTAGCGGTAGCGGTTGTCGCGCACCGCGATGCCGCACTGACCACAGCCGATCGACACCAGCCGTTCCTGCTCGACCACTTCGTGGGGCAGCCCGCGCGCCGCCACCAGGCGCAGATGCTTGCCATCGGTCGTCAATACGCGCACGGCGCCGGCATCGGCCTTCGCCAGACGCAACATGGTACTGAGGAAGCGCCCGAGCAGTTCCTCGACATCGTCCTCGTCGGCGAGGTTTGCAGACACTTCGGAAAAGACATTGAGGGCGAGCAGACGCGTGCGCTCGTCGCTGTCAACTTCCGGCACTGCTGCCTGAACTGTGGCAGTGGTATCCATGTATTTAAATCGACTCCTCTGTCGTCGCCATCGTTGAACCGACGGGCTGTCGCTGCAGGGGCGCATTCTACTGCCTTGGCAGCGCGGGGAATCACGGGCTGTGCACGCGCCGCGCGCCGCCTTGGGTGCGGCATTTCGTCGCAACCCGATAATCCTGGCTGCGCAGCCCCTGAATTACCTGAAACCGCGCCTCAAAGCGGCAATGGCCATGCCCCGCTCAGTGTTTTTTCGGCCCAGAGCAGCGCGGTAATGGTCTTGGCGTCGGTGATCTCGCCATCCCGCACCGCCAGCAGGGCGTCGGCGACGCTCAACTCCGCCACGTCGAGTATCTCGTCATGGTCGGGCTCCGCGCCGACGAAGCTGAGACCTTGCGCCCAGAAGATGTCGATGCGCTCGTCGGCATAGCCGACGCAGGGATGCATGGCGCCCAGATGGCACCAGGTGGCCGCCCTGTAGCCGGTCTCCTCGCGCAATTCGCGGCGTGCGGTATCGAGGACATGTTCGCCCTTGTCCACCTTGCCAGCGGGCATTTCCAGCAACACGCGCTGCAAGGGGTAGCGGAACTGGCGCTCGAACAACAACTTGCCGTTATCAAGAACGGCGATCACCACCACCGCGCCGGGATGCCGGACGATCTCGCGCACCGATTCGCGCCCGTTCGGCAACCTTACCTTGTCGGCATACACCTTGAGCAGGCAACCATCGAAAACCTGCTCGCTGACCAGTGTTTCCTCGATGAATTCGGTTTCGTTCATGTTTTTCGGAAAATCGCCATATGCCTTGAACTTTATCGGAACGCTACCATATTCGCATCTCGAAGCAATAGATTGAAGCTTTCATCGAGATTACGCAAACAGAGAGGAGCAATCATATGTCATTCATTCCCGGCTTCGACAGTGACGGCATCGTCACGGTCAACCGCATCATCCTCAAGCCCGGATATACCGTCGATGACCTTGAAGAACGGGTTGCAATGCTGTGCGAGAACGTCAAGACCTACCACTCCGACACCGGCTTCGTCGGCGGCATGGTTGTCCTGAACAGCGGCATGGTTTCCAACGAGGGCAGCACCATCGGACAGGCGGTCGAAAGCATGCTGAAAGGCCGCGAGGCGCTCATCATCACCTTCTGGCGCTCGTTCGAAGAACATGAAGCCTCCCATCGCAGCGACACCTTCCAGCCGCTGTTCGCCAAAGTCCTCGAGTTGTGCGAGAACGGCAACGAGGAAATCGCCTACAGCATGATGTGGGCTGGCAAGGCTTACGCTGCGGATGAAATTGCCGCTGCCCGCGCGGCCAAGGAACAGTACGCCAACGCCTGATCCCCGGCTGCAGAAAAAGTCGGCGCTGGCGGGACGGCACATAGAGGCCCGCCCCCCTTCGCCCCGCCCCCCTCCACCCCCCTCGCGGGGGGTTATTTCGTGCTCGCTGCGCTCGTTTATCACGGGAAACTCCGTCGGTACTGCCGAGCGGTTTGCGCCTGGCGGCGCGTGCCGCGTTTGCTCGGGGCGGCCCTTCGCAA
>CAYYHO010000112.1:0-5902 GCA_964471725.1 uncultured Methyloversatilis sp.
TGGGGGATTTCTACGAGCTGTTCTTCGCCGACGCCGAAAAGGCGGCGCGGCTGCTTGACATCACGCTGACGCGGCGCGGCCAGTCCGCCGGCCAGCCGATCCCGATGGCCGGCGTGCCTTACCACGCCTGCGACCAGTACCTCGCGCGACTGGTCAGGCAGGGCGAATCGGTGGCAATCTGCGAACAGATCGGCGATCCGGCCGCCAGCAAGGGGCCGCTGGAGCGCGCCGTGGTGCGCATCGTCACGCCGGGCACGCTGACCGACGCCGCCCTGCTCGACGAGCGGCGCGACAGCCTGCTGCTGGCCATCCACGCCGAGCGCCAGCGTGTTGGCCTGGCCTGGCTGAACCTCGCCAGCGGCGAACTGCGCCTGCTGGAAACCGGCGCCGCCGCGCTGCCCGCCCAGTTGACGCGCCTGCAGCCGGCCGAGATCCTGCTCGCCGAGACCAGCCCGCTGCCGGAGTCGGAAGCCTGGGCGGCGGAATGGGCGGCGCGCAGTTGCCGCCGTCCCGACTGGCATTTCGAAGCCGCAGCCGCCACCAAACTGCTGGCCGAACACTTCGGCAGCCGTGACCTGGCGGCTTACATTCCTGCGGACGCAGCGGCCGACCTCGCGCTCGGCGCCGCCGGCGCCCTGTTGCGCTACGCCCAGGCCACGCAATTGCAGGCGCTGGCCCATGTCACCGGCCTGCAACTGGAGCGCGAGAGCAGCTGGCTGCGGCTCGATGCCGCCACGCGCCGCAACCTGGAGATCAGCGAAACGCTGCGCGGCCAGAGCGACAAGGATGCGCCCACCCTGCTCAACCTGTTCGACACCTGCGCCACCGCGCCCGGCGCCCGCTGGCTGCGCCACTGCCTGCACCATCCGCTCGCCGACCGCAGCCAGGCCGCGGCGCGGCATGCGGCGATCGCCGCGCTGCTGGACGACCCCGATGCCGCGCTGGAAAAGCTCACGGGCGCCCTCAGGGGGATTGCCGACGTCGAGCGCATCGGCACGCGCATCGCACTGAAGAGCGCGCGCCCCCGCGAACTCGCCGCCCTGCGCGAGACCCTGCGCCGGCTGCCCGACATCGTCGCGCTGCTGGCCAACTGCGCGGCAGACAGCGCCCTGCTGCAGGCTCTGACTGCCGACCTCGCGCTGCCGGCGGGCTGCCTGGAACGCCTCGACCGCGAGCTGGCGGAAGACCCGCCCGCCCTGTTGCGCGACGGCGGCGCCATCGCCGCCGGCTGCGCTGCCGATCTCGACGAACTGCGCGACATCCAGGCCAACTGCGGGCAGTTCCTCCTCGAACTGGAAGCGCGCGAAAGGGAAAGGAGCGGCATCGCCAGCCTCAAGGTCGAGTACAACAAGGTGCATGGCTTCTACATCGAGGTCAGCCACGCCCATGTCGAGCGCATCCCGGCGGATTACCGGCGCCGCCAGACGCTGAAGAACGCCGAGCGCTACATCACGCCCGAGCTCAAGGCCTTCGAGGACAAGGCGCTGTCCGCCAACGAACGTGCGCTGGCGCTGGAAAAGCATCTCTACGAGGAACTGCTGGCCGCCCTCGCCGCCCACATCGCCGCGCTGCAGCGCATCGCGCGTGCCGTCGCGCAGCTCGACGGCCTCGCCGCCTTCGCCGCGGCCGCGCAGCGCCACGACTATTGCCAGCCATCATTCGTCGAGCATCCCTGCCTGGAAATCATCGGCGGCCGCCATCCGGTGGTGGAACGGCAGGTCAGCAAGGAGGGCGGCAGCTTCATCGCCAACGACATCGACCTGTCGCCGGCCCGCCGCATGCTGCTCATCACCGGGCCGAACATGGGCGGCAAATCGACCTACATGCGCCAGACAGCCCTGATCGTGCTGCTCGCCCACTGCGGCAGCTTCGTGCCGGCGCAACGCTGCCGGCTCGGCCCCATCGACGCCATCCATACCCGCATCGGCGCCGCCGACGACCTCGCCTCGGGGCGCTCGACCTTCATGGTCGAGATGACCGAAGCCGCCGCCATCCTGCACGGCGCCACCGCGCAGTCGCTTGTTTTGATGGACGAGATCGGCCGCGGCACCTCGACCTTCGACGGCCTCGCGCTGGCCTTCGCCATCGCCCGCCAGCTGATCGAGAAGAACCGTTCCTGGACCCTGTTCGCCACCCACTATTTCGAGCTGACGCGCCTGGCGCTGGACCACCCGGGCTGCGCCAACGTCCATCTCGATGCCATCGAACACGGCAAGTCGGTCGTCTTCCTGCATGCCGTCGAGGCCGGCCCCGCCTCGCAGTCGTATGGCATCCAGGTGGCCGCCCTCGCCGGCGTGCCGCCGGCGGTGCTGCGCGAGGCGAAGCGCCGCCTGGTCGAACTGGAAAACCGCGCCGCCCAGGCCGAAGCCGGGCCGCAGATCGACCTGTTCGCTCCGGCTGGCGCCGTCCCCATATTGGCGGCGGATACGGCTGGCGCCGTCCCGCCAGCGCCGACTTTTCCGGCCGCGCCCCACCCGGCGCTGGCAGCCCTGCAGGCCATCGATCCGGACAGCCTGAGCCCGCGCGAGGCGCTCGAGCAGCTCTACGCGCTCAAGCGCCTGGCGGCCGACTGAGCGACCGGGCAGCGCCGTCTGTCGGCGGCGGAGACGTTTTTTCAGTGTTTCGCTTTTAGCACTAAAGAATAACGTATAGACTTGCTCCGATGAACCGCCTGATCCGCCGGACCATCAGTATCCTGCTCGGCCTGCTGTGCGCCCCGCTGGGTGCGGCCAGCGAGCGCGCGCTGGTGTTCGGCGTCTATCCCGCCCTGTCGCCGAGCCAGATCGTCGAGCAGTTCACCCCGCTCAAGGATCATCTGGCCGCTTCCCTGGGCCGCAAGATGATGCTGCGCTCGGCGCCGGATTTCACGCAATTCATCGAACGCACCCGCGCCGGCGAATACGATCTGATCTTCACCGCCCCGCACATGGGCCGCGTCGCCGAAAGGCGCGACGGCTATCGGACGCTGGCGCAATCGGGCCAGGCACTGGTGGTGGTCGCCCTCGTCAGCCAGGATTCCCCCGTCAGGTCGCTGGAAGATCTGCGCGAGCGCTCGCTGGCCGTCGGCGCGAAGATGTCGATGGCCTACCAGGTGATGCACCAGGCGCTCGACCGGCACGGCCTGGAACTCGGTCGCCAGGTGCGTTTCGTCGACACCGCGAACTTTTCCAACGTGCTCACCGCCATCCTGCGCGGCGAAGCGGATGCCGGCGCCACCGGCAGCCTGCTCTGGGACGGGGCGCCCGCCGAGCAGCGCGCCCGCCTGCGCGAAATCCATCGTTCCGCGCCGCTGCCCGGCTTTTTGCTGCTGGCGCACGCGCGCGTCGATGCGGCGCTGCGCAGGCAATTGCAGGATGCACTGTTCGGCTTCGTCGACACCCCTGCCGGAAAGCTCTTCTTTTCCCGCCTGCAGCTCGTCGACTTCCGCCCGATCGATGGCGCGGAACTGAAACGCATCGACCCCTACACCGGCGTCCTCGATGCGCCCTGAAAACAGCATTCCCTGGTTTCGCTCGATCAGGTTCAAGCTGGTCGCGGTGGCCCTGCTCGTCGAGGCGATCATCCTGGCCCTGCTGGTCGCCAACACGTACCGGCTGATCAACGACTCCTTCGAATCGCAGACCCGCGTGCGGTTGGAAGCCATCGCGCCGCTGCTCGACACGGCGCTGGCCAGCCGCGTCTTCCAGCGCGACCATAGCGAAATCAGGGCGTTCATCGAGGAGCTGACCAGCTCGAAACATGCCGGCATCCGCTACATCGTCGTCATGGATGCGGGTGACGAGGTGCTCGCCCGCGGCGGCGCGTTGCCGGCGAACATGCAGCCGCCAAGCCTGCCCAGGGACCAGACCGTCCTCGGCGCCCTGATCGACAACACCTACGACACCTCGACGCCCCTCACCATATTCGGCACCCGGGTCGGCACCGTCCGCTTCGGCCTCTCCCTCGACAGCCTGGTCACCCTGCGCGACGCGCTGACGCAGCAGAACCTGGCCATCGCCTTCATCGCCATCCTGCTGTCCCTGCTGCTGCTGGTGGCCGGCGGCTATTTCATCACCCAGAACCTCATCAGCCTGACGGCGGCGACGCGCCGTATCGCCAGCGCCGACTATTCCGCACCCATCGAAGTCGTTAGCCGGGACGAGATCGGCCTGCTCGCCGACAGCTTCAACCGGATGACGGCGACGATCCAGAGCCGCATCGAGGAACTGGCCACCAGCGAGGCGCGTTTCCGCACCATCTTCGATGCCGCCGGCGATGCCTTCTTCATCCTGGCGATCGACAGCGGCCGCATCGTCGACGTCAACCGGCGCATGTGCGAAATGTTCGGCTGCACCCGCAGCCAGGCCCTGGAGGCCGCCGGCAGCGATTTCACGGTCGGCGTCAAGCCCTATACGCTCGAGGATGCCCAGAAGAAGCTGCACCTGGTCGCCAGGAGCGGTCCGCAGACCTTCGAATGGCTGACGCGGCGCCTCGACGACGGCCACCAGTTCTGGGTCGAGATCAACCTGCGGCGCGCGCGCATCGGCGCCGAGGATCGCATCATCGCCCTGGTGCGCGACATTTCCGAGCGCAAGCGCTACCAGTTCGATCTCGAATATCTCGCGCACCACGATGCCCTCACGCAACTGCCCAACCGCGCCCTGTTCACCGACCGCCTGCAACTGGCCATGGCGCAGACCAAACGCGCCGAGCGTCTGCTGGCGATCGCCTATCTCGATCTCGACGGCTTCAAAGCGGTGAATGACAAGCTCGGCCATGCCGCCGGCGACCGCCTGCTGATCATGGTGGCCGAACGGCTGCAGGACGCCACGCGCGCCGGCGACACGGTGTGCCGGCTCGGCGGCGACGAGTTTTCCCTGCTGCTCGACAACCTGGCCAACATCGACATCTGCACCCAGACGCTGCAGCGCCTGCTGACGGCCATCGCCGCCCCCTACCAGATCGACGGACAGGAAGTGCGGGTATCGGGCAGCATCGGCGTCACGCTCTATCCCTTCGACGATGCCGACACCGATACCCTGATGCGCCATGCCGACCAGGCCATGTACATCGCCAAGCAGTCGGGCCGCAACCGCTACCACCTGTTCGACGCCGAGCTCGACCGCGATGCGCGGGCACGCCACGGCGCGCTGACGCGCCTCGAGCAAGCGCTGGAACAGGACGAGTTCGTGCTGTATTACCAGCCCAGGGTCAACATGCGCACCGGCAAGGTGTTGGGCGTCGAGGCGCTGATCCGCTGGCAGCATCCGGATGACGGCCTGCTGGCGCCGGCCAGTTTCATGCCGGTGGCGGATGACAGCAGCCTGGCCATCCCGCTGGGCGAGTGGGTGATCGAAACCGCCGTGGCGCAACTGGCGGATTGGCGCCAGGACGGCCTGCGCCTGGACATCAGCGTGAACATCTCGCCACGCCATCTGCAGGCATCCGATTTCGCCACCCAGCTGGCCGCCATCCTGGCGCGCTACCCCGATGTCCCGCCGCGCCTGCTCGAACTGGAAATCGTCGAATCCGCAGCGCTGGAGGACATGGCGCAGGTGACCAAGGTCATCGAGGCCTGCCAGGCGCTCGGCGTCCGCTTCGCCCTTGACGATTTCGGCACCGGCTACTCCTCGCTGTCCTATTTCAAACGGCTCAAGGTGGATGTGCTGAAGATCGACCAGAGCTTCGTGCGCGACCTGCTGGAAGACGCCGAGGACTATGCCATCGTCTCCGGTGTGATTGCCCTCACGCGCGCATTCGCACGCGAGGTGGTCGCCGAGGGCGTGGAAACCGCCGCCATCGGCGCCGCCCTGATCGCCCTCGACTGCCCGCTGGCACAGGGTTACGGCATCGCCCGGCCGATGCCCGCCGCCGACGTGCCCGCCTGGGCTACGTGGCACTTCGCGATCCTGAAGACGACCGG
>CAYYHO010000113.1:0-5897 GCA_964471725.1 uncultured Methyloversatilis sp.
GGTGGCCTTCCTCGATTTCGTGCAGATGGCCGTCTCGATGGGCGGCCTGCTGTTCGTCGCCTGGCTGATCAGCGGCAAGATCGATGGCGGCGCCGGAGGGGGCGTGTCGACCGTCATCAGCCATGCCTCTGTCGCGGGCAAGCTCGACTTCTTCCCCGAGGCCGACCCCTGGAAATGGATCGCCTTCATCGGTGCCTGGATGACCATGATGCTCGGCTCGGTGCCGCAGCAGGACGTGTTCCAGCGCATCACCTCGGCGAAAAGCGCCCGCATCGCGCTGTGGGGCTCGATCATCGGCGCCACGATCTATTTCTGCTTCACCTTCGTGCCGATGTTCATCGCCTACGCCGCCACCCTGATCGATCCGGAACTGTTCGGCAAGCTGGTCGAGGAGGATTCGCAGCTGGTGCTGCCGACGCTCATCCTGCAGCACACGCCGCTCTTCGCGCAGGTCATCTTCTTCGGCGCGGTGCTCTCCGCCATCATGAGCTGCTCTTCGGCGACGCTGCTGGCGCCTTCGGTCACGTTTGCCGAAAACATCATCAAGGGCTTCTTCCCGCACATGAACGACCGCCAGTTCCTGCTCGTCATGCGCACCACGCTGGTCTGCTTCACGGGCATCGTGCTCGCCTTCGCGCTCAACTCCGAATCGACGATCTTCGAGATGGTCGAAAGCGCCTACAAGGTCACCCTGGCCGGGGCCTTCGTGCCCCTGGTGGTCGGCATCTTCTGGAAGCGCGCCACCACGCAGGGCGCCCTGGCCGCCATCTTCGGCGGCATCCTGTCCTGGCTGATGATCGAGGTGCTGATCGGTGAGGCAAGTCGCGTGCCGCCGCAACTGATCGGCCTCGGCATCTCCGCCATCGGCATGGTGGCCGGTTCGCTGCTGCCGCAGTGGGTCGGCCATAAAGTGCCCGGCCGCCCCCTGCACGAACTCCAGCACCACGCCGCCATGGAAACCCACCACACGGCGCGCACCGACGATCAGCCGCACCATCCCCGCCAAGCCACCTGAGGAGTCAGCATGAAACAACCGCTAAGCGCTGCCGCACTCGTTCTCGCCAGTCAACTGGTGTTCGCCCAGCCACCCGTCACCGCGCCCGCCGCCGCGTCCGGCGATTGCGAGGCGCGCGCCTTCAGCAAGGAAGGCAAGCCGCTGGCCGGCGCGGCCAAGGCGGCGTTCATCAAGAAGTGCGCAGCCGATGCCGGCAAATCCGCCGCCGCGCAGGATTGCGCAGCCAAGGCCGTCAGCAAGGAAGGCAAACCGCTGGCCGGCGCGGCCAGGGAAGCCTTTATCAAGAAGTGCGAGAAAGACGCACCGGCACAGAAATAGTCGGTTCTGGCGGGACGGCATCAGCCGGCCCGCCGCCTATGTTTTGGACGGCATCAGCCGGCCCGCCGCCTATGTTTTGGACGGCATCGGCCGGCCCGCCGCGTGCGCCTTGGACGGCGCCCGCCGCCTGCAGTGCAGCATTCAGCGCCTCATCCCCATCGAAGGCCGTGTCGCCGTCGGCGGCCGGCACGCCCGTCGCCCGCAGTCCCGCAAAGTCGTAGAGCCGCGCATCCATCAGGTGCGAGGGCACGACATTGGCCAGGCTGCGGAACAGGGTTTCGACGCGACCGGGGAAGCGCCTCTCCCAGTCGCGCAGCATCGCGCCGACCTGCTGGCGTTGCAGGTTGGGCTGGCTGCCGCACAGGTTGCAGGGAATGATCGGGAATGCGCGCTGCTCCGCCCATGCGATCAGATCGGCCTCGCGGCAATAGGCCAGCGGGCGGATGACGATGTGGCGGCCGTCGTCCGACACCAGCTTGGGCGGCATCGCCTTCAGCTTGGCGGCGAAGAACAGGTTGAGGAACAGCGTGGCGAGGATGTCGTCGCGATGGTGGCCGAGCGCGATCTTGGTGGCGCCCAGTTCGTCGGCGACCCGGTACAGGATGCCGCGGCGCAGCCGCGAGCACAGCGAGCAGGTGGTCTTGCCCGCGGGGATCACGCGCTTGACGATGGAATAGGTATCCTCCTCGACGATGCGGTAGGGAATGCCCAGTCCGGCGAGATAGCGCGGCAGCACTTCAGCCGGGAAGCCCGGCTGCTTCTGGTCGAGATTGACGGCAACCAGTTCGAAGTTGATCGGCGCCTTTTCCTTCAGGTAAAGCAGGATGTCGAGCAGGCCGAAGGAGTCCTTGCCGCCCGACAGGCAGACCATGACACGGTCGCCGTCCTCGATCATGTTGAAGTCGGCGATCGCCTGGCCGGTTTCGCGGCGCAGCCGCCTGGCGAGCTTGTTGGCTTCGAAGGCCGCCTTGTGGGCGGTTTTGTACGTAGTCACAGGTTTACAGATGCGCCGTCCGGCCGCCATCGACATTGATCACCTGGCCGGTGATGTAGGGCGCGTCGAAAATGAGGAATTTCACCGTGCGGGCAATATCTTCAGGTGCGCCGATGCGCTTCAGCAGAGTGTGGTCGATGATCGCCGCCTGCTCGGTCGGCGGGAAATCGCTGTCATTTTCCGGCCATTCGATGGCGCCGGGGGCGACGGCGTTGACGCGCACCTCGGGCGCCAGTTCCAGCGCCAGGGCGCGCGTCAGGCCGAGCAGGCCGGCCTTCGCGGCGCAGTAGAGCGGATAGGACTTGAGCGGCCGCTCGGCATGGATGTCGGTGATGTTGACGATGCAGCCCCGCGTCGACGCCAGCAGCGGCGCGGCCGCCTGACTGAGGAACAGCGGACCCTTGAGGTTGCTGCCGACCAGCGCATCCCAGTCCGCTTCGCCGATGCTGCCGACGGGGGTCGGATAGAAGCTCGAGGCGTTGTTCACCAGCGCATCGAGACGTCCCCAGTGCGCGCCGACATCTGCCATCAGGCGCGTCAGGGCCTCCGCATCGCGCAGGTCGCAGGAATGGGCGCACACGGAGTCGCTGCGTTGCGCATTCAGTTCGGCAGCCAGGGCTGCGGCCGTCGGCAGCGACGTGCGGTAGTGGAGGACGATGCGCGCGCCAGCCGCGTGCAGGGTGCGGACGATTTGTGCGCCGACGCGGCGCGCGCCGCCGGTGACAAGGATGACGGGTGAGTTCATCCGAGCAGTATACCGAGGCTGTGCGCGGCAGCCGCGAACCCGAAACCGGCGGTCACGGCGACCGACGAACCATAGCCGGCGCAACTCAAACCATGCAGCAGCGGTGCGCCGGCTGCGCCGCTCGCGTGCCCGTCAGCGACATCGCAGGCGGCTGCCAGCGGCCGCCGGATCGGCTCGTCCGAATACACACAGGCGACGCCGAATTTCTGTTTCGGCGCGCGCGGGTAGCCGTGTTCCCTGCGCAGGCAGGCGCGCAGCTTGCTGGCCAGCGCATCCTGGGTGGTGTCGGCCAGGTCGGCGATGCGCACCCGCGTCGGATCGACGCGGCCGCCCGCGCCGCCGGCGGTGACGATGGGCGTGCGGCGCCCCCGGCAATGGACGATCAGCGCCGCCTTGGCGCGCACCTGGTCGATGGCGTCGATGACGACGTCACAGGCCGGCAGCAGCGTGGCGACGTTTTCCGGGGTGATGAAGTCTTCCACGCAATGCACCGCACAGGCCGGATTGAGCGTGGCGATGCGTTCCCGCATCGCCAGCACCTTGGCTTGGCCGAGGGTGATTTCCGTGGCGTGGATCTGCCGGTTGAGGTTCGACTCGGCCACATGATCGAGGTCGATCAGCGTCAGTCGGCCGACGCCGGAGCGCGCCAGCGCCTCGACCGCCCAGGAGCCGACGCCGCCGATGCCGACGACGCAGACATGCGCCGCCGCCAGCCGCGCGAGGCTGGCGGCGCCGTAAAGCCGCTCGATGCCGGAGAAGCGGCGGGCATGCGCTGTGGTGTCCATGGAACCGCATTGTAAGATGTCGCCATGTCAGAAGCTGTGGAACTGCCCGCGCCCGCCGCCGATGCACAGGACGCCAGCCGGGAACTGTCGCGCCGCATCGCCGCCCGCATCGAGGCGGCAGGCGGCTGGCTGCCCTTCGTCGATTACATGGACATGGCCCTGCACCTGCCGGGGCTCGGTTATTACGCGGGCGGTGCGCAGAAGTTCGGCGCGGCGGGTGATTTCGTCACCGCTCCCGAGCTGACCCCGCTGTTCGGTCAGGCGCTCGCCGCGCAGGTGGCGCAGATCCTTGCCGCCTGTGCCGTCCCGCCAGCGCCGACTTTATTGGAGGTCGGCGCCGGCAGCGGCCAGCTGGCCGCCGACCTGCTGGCCGCGCTCGAAACCCTGGGCGCTTTGCCGCAACGTTACGAAATTCTCGAATTGTCGGGCGAGTTGCGCACCCGCCAGCGGCGGACGCTCCAGGCCGCCGTGCCCCATCTGGCCGGGCGCGTGGTCTGGTTGGACACGCTGCCGGAAAGGATCTGCGGCTGCGTCGTCGCCAACGAGCTCCTCGATGCGCTGCCAACTCACGCGGTGGCCTGGCGCGCGGCCGGCCCGATGCAGCGCGGCGTGGTGCGCACAGCAACCGGCTTTGCCTGGGCCGAGCGGCCGGCGACCGGCGTGCTGGCCGATGCCATGCAGGCGATTGCCGTACCGCCTCCGTTCGAGAGCGAGATCGGCCTCGCCGCCCGCGCCTGGGTCGCCGAATGGGGCCATCGCCTGGAGCGCGGCGCCCTGCTGTTGATCGATTACGGCTTGCCTCAGCGCGAGCTCTACCACCCGCAGCGGGCCCATGGCACCCTGCGCTGCCATTACCGCCATCGCGCCCACGACGACGTGTTCTGGTGGCCGGGGCTGGCCGACATCACCAGCCATGTCGACTTCACGGCCGTCGCCGAAGCCGGCTTCGCCGCCGGCCTCGAGGTGCTCGGCTATACCCACCAGGCCAATTTCCTGATCAATTGCGGCATCGGCGAACTGTTTGCGCAGCGCCAGCAGACGGGCGGCGAACAGGCGCTGCGCGCCCACGGCGCCCTGCAGGTGCTGCTGGCGCCGGGGGAAATGGGCGAACTGTTCAAGGTGATCGCCCTCGGCCGGGGCGTCACGTCCCCTCTGCTCGGCTTCCGGCGCGGCGACCAGACCCATGCGCTTTAACCGGCGGCGGCGAGCCGCTATACTTGGCCTGAAGCGGCATGGAAAGGGGGCGGCAAAAGCCTTTCGCCATGGCCGCAGCCCTGACTCCACACAGAGAAATCCCTCACCAGGCCATGCAAGGAACCGAGCTTGTCTGACGCATTGCGGCAACGCGCCATCCGCCTGCTGGCGCGGCGCGAGCATACACGCGCCGAACTGCTCGACAAGCTCGCGCCGCACGGCAGTCCGGCGGAGGTCGCCTCCGTGCTGAACGATCTGGCCGGCAAGGGCTTGCAATCCGACGCCCGCTTTGCGGAAAGCTATCTGCGCAGCCAGTCCATGCGCCTCGGCGTTGCGCGCCTGCGTCAGGCCCTGCGTTCGCGCGGCGTCGATGCGGCACTGATCGCCAGCCAGATGGAGCGTGCCGCACTGCCCGACGAACTGGAACTGACGCGCGCCGTCTGGTCGCGCAAGTTCGCCGCGCCGCCTGCCGACGCGCGCGAATGGGCGAAGCAGGCGCGTTTCCTGCAGGGCCGCGGCTTTTCGGCCGAAACCATCCGCAAGCTATTGAATGAATACCGATAAGCCATGACCACCCTGTCCGTCCACAACCTGCGCAAGAAATTCCGCGCCCGCACCGTCGTCAAGGATGTCAGCCTGCATGTCGATGGCGGCGAAGTGGTTGGCCTGCTGGGCCCCAACGGCGCCGGCAAAACCACCTGTTTCTACATGATCGTCGGCCTGGTCGCCTCCGACGGCGGCGACATCATCATCCGCGACGGCGGCGATAGCAGGGAAACCCGGCTCACCCACATGCCCATCCACGCCCGGGCGCGGCTCGGGCTGTCCTACCTGCCGCAGGAAAAC
>CAYYHO010000114.1:0-5893 GCA_964471725.1 uncultured Methyloversatilis sp.
AGAACGGTCTTTCCGCGCCGCTGCATGATGGCGCCGTCAAGTACTACAAGGAAAAAGGCTGGATGTAAACGCGTTCCCCCCTCACCTGGCGGTGAGGGGGGTTCAACCGAAGTTAAGGGTCATTCGCCGTGAAAAAAAACCAACCATCCGGTCACCATGAACTGACCGAGGAGCAACTCAAGCAGATCGTTGCCGAAGCCGATACCGGCGGACGCAAGCCGACCGGCCTGACCGCAAGCCTGCTGATCGCCGTCGCCCTGGTCTGGTCGCTGTTTCAGCTCTGGTTTGCCTCGCCGCTGCCTTTTTCACTGGGCATCGGCGTCTTCAACGACACGGAAGCCCGCTCGCTGCATTTGGCGCTGGCTGTGTTCCTCGGCTTCCTCGCCTATCCGGCTTTCAAGAAGTCGCCGCGTCACCGGATTCCCCTGATCGACTGGGTGCTTGCCCTGGCGGGCGCCTTCTGCATGGCCTATCTGTTTCTGTTCTACCGGGAACTCGCCGACCGACCCGGCCAGCCGACCACGCTCGACCTGGCCGTCGCGGTCGCCGGCCTCACCCTGCTGCTCGAAGCCGCGCGCCGCGCGCTGGGCCTGCCGATGGTCATCCTGGCCATCCTGTTTCTCGTCTACATTTTCTTCGGCCCCTACATGCCGGAGATGATCGCCCACAAGGGCGCGTCGGTAGCGAAGGCCATGAGTCACATGTGGCTCACCACCGAAGGCGTGTTCGGGGTCGCCGTCGGTGTTTCGGCCAGCTTCATCTTTCTCTTCGTGCTGTTCGGCGCCCTGCTGGAAACCGCCGGCGCCGGCAACTACTTCATCAAGTCGGCGGTGGCCCTGCTCGGCCACATGAAGGGCGGCCCGGCCAAGGCCGCCGTGGTGGCCTCGGCCAGCACCGGCCTGATTTCCGGTTCTTCGATCGCCAACGTGGTCACCACCGGCACCTTCACCATACCGCTCATGAAGAGCGTCGGCTACCGTGCCGACAAGGCCGCGGCGGTCGAGGTAGCCTCTTCCGTGAATGGCCAGTTGATGCCGCCGGTGATGGGCGCCGCCGCCTTCCTGATGGTCGAGTATGTCGGCATCACCTACCTGCAGGTCATGAAGCATGCCATCGTGCCGGCGCTGATCTCCTACATCGCGCTGTTCTACATCGTTCATCTCGAAGCGCTGAAGATGAACCTGCAGGGCCTGCCGCGCCGCGAACCGCTGCCCTGGCAGCGCGTCACCGTCACCACCCTGATGACAGTGTCCGGCTTCGTCATCCTGTCCGCCATCGTTTACTGGGGCTTCGGCTGGATCAAGCCCATGACGGGCGACTGGTCCACCCTGGTCATCGGCGTGCTGATGCTGGGCGCTTACATCGGCATCATCCGTTACGCAGCCGGCTATCCGGAACTGCACATGGACAGGCCCGACGAGAAGATGGAATACCTGCCCGAGATCGGCCCCACCCTCAAATCCGGCCTGCACTTCCTGCTGCCGGTGGTCGTGCTGATCTGGAACCTGATGGTCGAGCAGCTCTCGCCGGCGCTGTCGGCCTTCTGGGCGTCGGTATTCCTGATGTTCATCCTGGTCACCCAGCGCCCCCTGTTCGCCTACTTCCGCGGCCAGGGCAACTATGGCCAGAATACGCGTCAGGGTTTTAACGACCTGTTCGACGGCCTGGTGAACGGCGCCCGCAACATGATCGGCATCGCCATCGCCACTGCCACCGCCGGCATCATCGTCGGCACGGTGACCCTGACCGGCGTCGGTCTGGCGATGACCGAACTGGTCGAGGCCCTGTCGGGCGGCAACCTGATGCTCATGTTGACCCTGGTGGCGGTCATCAGCCTGATCCTCGGCATGGGCCTGCCCACCACCGCCAACTACATCGTGGTGTCCACCCTGATGGCGCCGGTGATCGTCGAGCTCGGTGCCCAGAGCGGCCTGCTGGTGCCGCTGATCGCCGTGCACCTGTTCGTCTTCTACTTCGGCCTGATGGCCGACGTCACGCCGCCCGTCGGCCTTGCCTCCTACGCCGCAGCCGGCATCGCCAGGAGCGATCCGATGCGCACGGGGGTCACGGCCTTCGGCTACAGCGCCCGGACGGCGATCCTGCCGTTCATGTTCATCTTCAACACCCAGTTGCTGCTGATCGGCATCACCGATGCCTGGCATCTGTTCCTGACCATCGCCAGCGCCACCCTGGCGAGCCTGATGTTCGCCGCAGCCACCCAGGGGTATTTCCTCGTCCGCAATCGCCTCTACGAGTCTGTGTTGCTCATCCTCGTCACCTTCACCTTTTTCCGGCCCGGCTTCTGGATGGACATGCTCTATCCGCCCTACGTGGAAGTCCCGGTAACCGAGCTCAACCGCCTGGTCGTGGAAGCGCCCCGCAACGGCAACCTGCGCGTCTGGGTCAGCGGCACGACGCTGGAAGGCAAGGAGGTCACCAAGGGCGTGCTGCTGCCGCTCGGCGAGAAATCCGCCAGCGCCAGCAAGCGTCTGGCCGACATGGGCCTGACCGTCATGGCCTTCGGCGGCGACGTGCAGATCGCCGCCGTCAAGTTCAACAGCCGCGCCGAGAAGCTCGGACTCGAGCAGGGCTTTGTATTAACCACCATCGAACTGCCCTCTGGAGAACGACCCGACAAGGAATGGATGTTCATTCCGGCGCTGATCGTTCTGGGCCTGGTCGTCGTCAGCCAGCGTCGGCGCCAGAAAGCCTGATCGCTGACGGCGCCGATGGTAGGCATGGCGCCCCGGCAGTTCGTGCCTCGAAAAAAGGAAGCTGCGTGAATTTCGAAACCATCCTCTACGCGGTGCACGACGGCATCGCGGAAATCCGCTACAACCGTCCGCACCGCCTCAATGCGGTCACCCAGCAGCTGTATGACGAACTCAATGCGGCACTAAGCCTGGCCGAGGCCGACCAGTCGGTCCGTGTCGTCCTGCTCACCGGCGAAGGCCGCGCCTTCTGCGTCGGCGCCGACCTGAAGGAGCACAAGGCCGGCCGCAGCGCCTTCGACCGCCGCCAGTACCTGCTCGGCGAGCAGAAGGTCTGCAAGCGCCTGCTGCAACTGGAAAAGCCGGTCGTCGCCGCAGTCAATGGCTATGCCCTCGGCGCCGGCGCCGAGATGGCCCTGGCCGCCGACTTCCTGCTGATGGCGGAAAGCGCCCGGATCGGCCTGCCGGAGATCAGCATCGGCAACTTTCTCGGTGGCGGCGTCACCTGGCTGCTGCCCAGGCTGGTGGGACTGGCCAAGGCGCGCGAACTGGTCTTCCTCGGCGAACGCATCGATGGCGCGGAGGCCGTGCGCATCGGCCTCGCCAACCGCGTCTTCGCCGATGCGGGCTTCCTCGAAGCCGCGCGCGCGTTCGCCCACCAGCTGGCCAGCAAGGCGCCCTTCTCGATGCGGCTTGCCAAGGAGCAACTCAACCTGTCGGCCGAGCGCACGCTCGATGCCGCACTGATCGCGGAACTCGAAGGCATGACCTTTGTCGGCACCACCCGCGACTGGCAGGAAGGCATCGACGCCTTCGCGGAAAAGCGGACACCCGTATTCAAGGGAGAGTGACGTGACCGAAATCCAGGCAAGTACGAAGCACAAGAGTCACATGAGTCACGAGAACCACTTGAGTCCCTTGCACGCCTTCCTGGCGCCGGCCTCCGTCGCCATCGTCGGCGCCTCCAACGACCCGACCAAGCGCGGCTACAAGGCGATGGTCGGCCTCGTCAAGGAGGGCTATCAGGGCGTGATTTACCCGATCAATCCGAAGGCCGACGAGGTGCTCGGCGTCCGCACCTACCCGAGCCTGGCCGCGGTACCCGGCGCAATCGACCTGGCGCTGATCTGCACGCCCGCCGCCACCTTGCCGCAGCTGATGGCCGAATGCGGCAGCAAGGGCGTCAAGGGCGCGGTGATCCTCGCCAGCGGCTTTCGGGAAACCGGCGCCGCGGGCGCCAGGCTTGAACAACAGGTGCTTGACGCTGCGCGCGCCGGCAAGGTACGCATCATCGGCCCGAACACCTCGGGCATGTTCAACCTGAACCAGAAGCTCAACCTGCTGGCGCTCGCCAACGTCAAGCCCGGCAACATCGGCTTCATTTCGCAGTCCGGCAACATGCTGCTGTCGCTCGTCGTCGAGGCCGAGAACAACGGCCATGTCGGTTTCTCGACCTACGTCGGGCCGGGCAACCAGAGCGACATCGACTTCAGCGACTACCTGCGCTATCTCGGCGAAGACGACAACACCCGCGTCGCCACACTCTACGTCGAGGGCTTTCGCGACGGCCAGCGCTTCCTGCAGGCAGCGCGCGCGATCACGCCGATCAAGCCCGTCGTCGTCTACAAGTCCGGCTCGACCGAACTGGGCAAGAAGGCGGCCAGTTCGCATACCGGCGCCCTCGCCGGCAGCTACTCGATGACCGTCGACCTGCTGCGCCAGGTGGGCGTCAGCGTCGTGCACCATTCCGATGAGATCCTGCCGGTGGCGGAGGGCCTCGGCCTCATGCAGCAGGCGCGCGGCAAGCGCATCGCCGTGGTTTCCGATGGCGGCGGCCAGGCCACCATCGCCTCGGACCGCCTTTCCGAAGCCGGCCTCGAACTGGCGGAACTCTCCGGCACGACACGCCAGCACCTGGCCGACATCCTGCTGCCCCAGGCCTCGCTCGCCAACCCGATCGACGTCGCCGGCAGTTCCGATGCCAACCCGGCCCTGCTGGCCGAATGCATGAAGATCGTCGCCGCCGACGACAACGTCGATGCGGTATTCCTGGTCGGTATGTTCGGCGGCTACCACACCCGCTTCGCGGAATCCCTGCTGGGCGACGAGATGCGCGGCGCCGAGGCGATGATCGAACTGGCGCAGCGCTGCGGCAAGCCGCTCGTCATCTACAGCCTCTACGCGCCGATCAAGCCGCCCGCCCTGCGGCGCCTGCACGAAGGCGGCCTGCCGGTGCACGCGTCCATCGAACACGCGGTGCGCGTGCTGGCCGCCCTCAGCCAGCGCGGCATCTACCTGCAAAGCCAGGCCGGCCAGCCGCTGCAGGCGGCGCTGGCGCCGAGCGCCGAGATGCAGGCGATGTTTTCGCGCGCCCAGACCGAAGGTAGCGACCTGTTCGAGTTCGAGGCCAAGACACTGTTGCGCACGCACGGCATCGAAGTGGCGGCCGAATCGGTGGTGCACAGCGCCGGCGAACTGGCCGCCGTGGCGGCCTCGTTCGGCGACCAGGCGCTGGCGATGAAGATCGTTTCGCAGGACATCCTGCACAAGTCCGATGCCGGCGGCGTCAAGCTCAACCTGCGCGGCGCGGCGGCGCTGGAGCAGGCCTACGCGCAGATCATGGCATCCTGCCGCGCCTATGCGCCGGATGCCAAGATCCGCGGCGTGCTGGTGACGCCGATGGCGAAGAAGGGGGTCGAGGTGATCGTCGGCGTGGTGCGCGACCCGATCTTCGGCCCGGTGCTGATGTTCGGCCTCGGCGGCATCTTCGTCGAGATCCTCGAGGATGTCGCCTTCCGCGCCATCCCGCTGTCGCGCCACGACGCCGAGTCGATGGTCGAGCAGATCAAGGGCGCGAAGATCCTGCGCGGCGTGCGCGGCATGCCGCCTGCCGACCGGCAGGCGCTGGTCGACCTGCTGCTCAAGGTCTCCAGCATCGTCGCCGCCTACCCGCAAATCTCCGAGCTCGATCTCAACCCGGTGCTGGCTTATGCCAAGGGCTATGCGGTGGCCGATGCGCGCATCATCATCGACCGTGCGATCGTCAACTAGGAGAACGCCGCCATGAATCTGCCCATACTGAGCGACGCCCGCCTGCAACTGGATAATCGCATCGCAACCCTCACCTTCGACCGCGACGATGTCCGCAATGCGCTGACCGGCACGGCCCTCATCGACGACAT
>CAYYHO010000115.1:0-5761 GCA_964471725.1 uncultured Methyloversatilis sp.
ACCCAGCGGGCAGAACCGCGCCCCTTGTTCTGCCTGCCGGCATGGTCGGTTATCATTGCCCTCCTGAGCATTGAGGAGCAAACAGTCATGATCAAGGTTGGCATCGTCGGCGGGACTGGCTACACCGGCGTCGAATTGCTGCGGCTGCTGGCGCAACACCCCGCAGTGAAGCTGGCGGCAATCACCTCGCGTGCCGAGTCGGGCAGTTACGTTGCCGACATGTTTCCGAGCCTGCGCGGCCGGGTGGCTCTGCAATTCAGCGATCCCGCCGCGGCGCCCCTCGCGGATTGCGACCTGGTTTTCTTCGCCACGCCGAACGGCGTGGCCATGCAGCAGGCGGGCTCGTTGCTGCAGGCCGGCGTCCGCGTGATCGATCTTGCCGCGGATTTCCGCATCAAGGACATCGCCGTCTGGGAAAAATGGTATGGCATGACCCATGCCGCGCCTGAACTGGTTGCCGCTGCCGTGTATGGCCTGCCGGAAATCAACCGCGAGCAGATCAGGACGGCACGCCTGGTGGCCAATCCGGGCTGCTACCCGACGGCTGTGCAACTGGGTTTCCTGCCGCTGATCGAAGCCGGCTGCGTGGATTGCCGGCAATTGATCGCGGATGCCAAGTCGGGCGTTTCGGGGGCGGGCCGCAAGGCGGAAACGCATATCCTGTTCGCCGAGGCTGCCGATAATTTCAAGGCTTATGGGGTGGGCGGGCATCGCCATCTGCCCGAAATCCGCCAGGGCCTGACGGCAATGGCCGGCGCGCCGGCCGGCCTGACCTTCGTGCCTCATCTGACCCCGATCATCCGCGGCATCCATGCCACCCTGTACGCGCGCATCACGCGCGAAGAGGATTTCCAGGCGCTTTACGAGCGGCGCTTTGGCGCCGAGCCATTTGTCGATGTGCTGCCCAAGGGCGCCCATCCCGACACGCGCTCGGTGCGGGCGGCCAACTTCTGCCGCATCGCCGTCCATCGTCCGCAGGACGGCGATGTGCTGGTGATCCTGTCCGTCATCGACAACCTGGTCAAGGGCGCTGCCGGCCAGGCCATCCAGAACATGAATCTCATGTTCGGTTTCGAAGAATGCCTCGGTCTTTCGCAGATTCCCGTGTTGCCCTGATGTTGCGCCGCCTGCGCGGTCGCTTCGGCATCGCCGCTCCCCAGTTGGCGGTGCGCACCCATGTGCCCTGGTATCTGCGCGCCATCGGCGTCGTCGTGATCCTCGCCGCGCTGCTGGCGCTGGCCGTGTGGGTATACGATACCGGCAGGCGGATGGCCGGCTTCGATTACAGCGAAGCCGGACAGGTCACCCGCGAATTGCGCGCCGCCAATGCAGCGCTCGAAGAGGAGGTGACCCGCCTGCGCAGCCTGCTGACGGCCAGCCAGAGCAGCCAGCAGATCGAGCAGTCCGCACAGCAATTGATGGCCGAGCAGAACAAGGCGCTGGTCAGCGAAAACGCCCGGCTCAAGGAGGAACTGGCTGTCTTCGAACGGCTGACCAGGCTCGAGGGCGGTCAGCCGGATGGGGAAATCACCCTGGATCGTCTGGCAGTGCGCTCGGACATGGCGCCCGGCCGCTACCGCTACAGTTTCCTGATTGCCTTGCAGGGCGCCAAACGAGGCAAGGAAACCAAACTGAACCTGCAATTGGTCGTCGTCCCCCGCGGAGCGACGGGCGACTCCGGTTCGAGTGGTGCTAAGATAACCCTCCCGCGCCGCGATGATCCTGATGTGGCGCAATACGATGTATCGCTCCGCAATTTCAAGCGTGTTGAAGGAAAGTTCGAAGTGCCGGCCGGCTTTGCCGTGGGAGCGGTGGAAATCAGGATTCTTGAGGCCGGCGTTCTGAAAGCCAGCAAGAGCCTCTCACTCTAGGAGAATCGGCATGTTTGGAAAAACCAGCAAGCCCAATAACCGGATCGACAGCCTGATCGGGGCGGGAACGACGATCGAGGGCAATGTCACGTTTACCGGCGGTCTGCGTATCGACGGGGAGGTGCGGGGCAGCGTGAGCGCCTCCGGCGAACAGACCGGCACCCTGGTTGTCAGCGAGCATGCCCGCATCGAGGGAGAGGTCAGCGTGTCGCATCTGGTGGTGAATGGCACCGTGAATGGCCCGATCCGTTCCAACGAGTTTCTCGAATTGCAACCGCGTGCGCGGGTGACCGGCGATGTCGAGTACAACTCCATCGAAATTCATCTCGGCGCGGTTGTCCAGGGGCGGTTGGTGCATCAGGGCGGGGGGTCCGCCAAGGCGGTCGAGCTAAAGTTGGCTTCCAGCCATTGAAACCGGTTTCATCGGCCCCAAGTTTCCGAGCATTGACCGGCAGACCCTTGCCACGGATAATCGTCCTCACGACTCACCCAAGGAGAACCATACATGAATGCACCCACAGAGATGCCTGCGCCTTTGACCTTTACCGACAGCGCAGCGAACAAAGTCAAGGAACTGATCGTCGAAGAAGGCAACCCGGACCTCAAGCTGCGCGTTTTCGTGACCGGCGGCGGTTGCTCGGGCTTCCAGTACGGATTCACTTTTGACGAAGTGACCAACGAGGATGATACCGCCATGGAGAAGAACGGTGTCACCCTGTTGATCGATTCGATGAGCTTCCAGTATCTGGTTGGCGCCGAAATCGATTACACCGAGGGCTTGCAGGGTTCCCAGTTCGTCATCAAGAACCCCAACGCCACCAGCACCTGCGGTTGCGGTTCATCCTTCTCCGCCTGATCCCGGGATACCGGCAAAAAAACAGGGCGCCGCGGCGCCCTGTTTTTTTGCTCCAACCAAGCCTAGTCGAGCATGGCCATCTGAACGTTGCGGATACCGGCGATCTGGGACAGCATTTCATCGGCGTGCATACGGAATGCGGGAAGCTGGCCTGCCGGCAAGGGCTGGGCGCTGGGCAATGCGATGGTCAGCGGGTTGCGATGGATGCCGGCCACCCGGAATTCGTAGTGCAGGTGCGGGCCGGTCGCCAGGCCGGTTGCGCCGACATAGCCGATGATGTCGCCCTGCGCGACTCGCGCGCCTTTCCGGACGCCAGCAGCGAATCCGGACAGGTGCCCGTAGGCAGTGGTTTTGTCCCCTGCGTGGCGCAAAATGACCAGCTTGCCGTAGCCGCCTTGAACGCCGACGAAATCGACCACTCCATCCCCGGTTGCCTTGACGCGGGTGCCGGTGGGGGCTGCATAGTCGATGCCCCGATGCGCGCGCATTTCTTTCAAGACCGGGTGGTAGCGGGCATTGGAGAATCCCGAGGAGATCCTGGAGAACTCGAGGGGGGAACGCAGGAAGGCCTTTTTCATGCTCTTGCCGTCCGCGGTGTAATACCCCCCCGCGCCATCCCTGGGCTGATACCAGAAGGCGTGGTAGGTCTTGCCATCATTGACGAACTCGGCGGCGAGGATGCGCTCGGTACGGATGGGCTTGCCCAGATGGCTGACGGTTTCGTAGATGACCGAGAACCTGTCGCCTTTGCGCAGATCGCGATGGAAGTCTATGTCGCCGCCGAAAATTTCGGCCAACTGGACCGCCACGCCATCCGGAATCCCGGCTTCATCGGCGGCGCCGAACAGGGAATAGCGGATCACGGCTGTTTGCAGGCTTACGCGGGTCTCGTACTGGAGGTTTTCGACGCGCGCATCGAAACCTTGCGGGGTGCGCTGAATGAGCAGTGCCGTGTCCTTGCCGCCATTGAGCGGAAAACTCAGGGACTGCAGGTCGCCCGTGGCAGTGACGGTAGCCGTGAGGGTTTTGCCTGGCACGAGCTGGCGGAACATGGCGGCGGCCTCGCGGCTGCTGCGCAGGAATGCCTCTGCTTCGCCATCGCGAATGTTCATTCTGTTCAGCAGTGCGGAAACCGTATCGCCACGCTGAATGCGCAGTTCGCGCGTATGGGTGTCGTAATCCGACGCGACCGGTTGGGAAATCGGTGCAGCCAGTTGTTCGACGACTTCGCTGATCTGGCCGGAATACACAACGGTATTCGATGCGGTACCAAAGGCAGCTACCATGCCGAACAGCATCACGGCGGTCACCCCGGCCAATACACCCTTGCGGCCAGCGCGGGCGCCGAGGATGAAGGGGGAAGTTGTTGCTTGGTTTAGAATCGTCTGCTTTTCGGGCATGAGCCGGCCTCGCCTTGCTTTTAGCGGGCGCAGTCTACCAGACTAAATAACCACCGGGACGTACGGGAAACAGCATGATTGATGTCGTAACGCAGATTGCGCTTATCAAACGGGGCGCCGATGAGTTGCTCGTCGAGGCGGAACTTGTCGAAAAACTGAAGACCGGGCGGCCCCTCAGGATCAAGGCGGGTTTCGATCCGACGGCACCCGACCTGCACCTTGGCCATACCGTACTGATCAACAAGATGCGCCATTTTCAGGAGGTCGGGCATCACATCATGTTCCTGATCGGCGACTTTACCGGCCTGATCGGAGACCCCACCGGGAAGAATGCCACGCGACCGCCGCTTTCCCGCGAGCAGATCCTGGAAAATGCACAGACCTATCGCGAGCAGGTCTTCAAGATCCTCGATCCGGAGAAAACCGAGGTTTGTTTCAATTCGGTATGGTTCGAGCCGCTCGGCGCGGCGGGGATGATCAAGCTTGCCGCGCAGCATACCGTCGCCCGCATGCTGGAGCGGGATGATTTCGCCAAGCGCTATGCGGGCAATCAGCCGATCGCCATCCACGAATTCCTGTATCCGCTTTGCCAGGGTTATGACTCGGTGGCGATGCGGGCGGACGTCGAACTGGGCGGTACGGACCAGAAGTTCAATCTCCTGGTGGGCCGCGAATTGCAGAAGCACTACGGCCAGGCGCCCCAATGCATTCTGACCATGCCCTTGCTCGAAGGCCTGGATGGCGCCAACAAGATGTCCAAGTCCCTCGGTAACTACATCGGCATAGCCGAGCCGCCTCAGGAAATTTTCGGCAAGCTGATGTCGATCTCCGACGAACTGATGTGGCGCTATTTCGAATTGCTCTCGTTCCTCTCCAGCACAGAGATCGCCGTCCTGCGGAAGGAGGTTGACGCAGGAAGGAATCCGCGCGATGTCAAAGTCATGCTCGCCCAGGAACTGGTGACGCGCTTCCATTCCGGGCGCGCCGCCGAACTTGCCCTGGAAGACTTTCAGGCGCGTTTTCAGCGCGGCGCTCTGCCAGACGAGATGCCCGAGTTTTCAGTTGCTGCGGCGCCCATCGCTCAGGTGCTGAAACAGGCCGCTCTGGTTTCCAGCACATCCGAAGCCATGCGCATGATCGATGGCGGCGGCGTGCGGATCGATGGCGAGAAGGTGAGCGACAAAGCTCTGCTGCTGCAGGCCGGGAAGACCGTGATCCTGCAGGTCGGCAAGCGCAAATATGCTCGCGTATTGCTGACCTGACGGGCGAAACGGCGCCGCAAAAAATATTTTCCGAAGTGAGTTGACGGGCGTGGAGTGATCCGTATAATGCGCCCCTCTCGCTGCTGGGTGGCGAAGTGATCTTTAAAAAATTAACAGCCGATAGGTGTAGGTGCTTGCTGAGTTGAGGCGAGTGGGCGTAGTGGTTCTGATATCGAAGGGACTGCTGCAGGGCTGGCGGAAGCTGGTTCTGGTTGGAAGACTGTCTGCTTGCTGGAGCTTAAAAAATGAAGCAAAGCACTTACACGGAAACACAAAGTAAGGTTAGGAATAGCCTTGTCAGTGTATTTTGAGTAAGTGAGCGAAGAGATTGAACTGAAGAGTTTGATCCTGGCTCAGATTGAACGCTGGCGG
>CAYYHO010000116.1:0-5749 GCA_964471725.1 uncultured Methyloversatilis sp.
CCCGGGCGAGCTTGGCGCCATGCTTCATGTAGAACTCGACGTACTCGCGGATCTCCGGCTTGTCGGTCGATTTCGCATTGACATAGATGAAGATGGGCCGCGCCAGGGGCTGGTAGCTGCCGTTGATGACGTTTTCCATGGTTGGCGCCACCGCCTGGGCGCCTGCCTTCGCGGCAATCGGCACGGCTCTCAGCTTGGCGCGGTTTTCTTCGTAGTAGGCAAAACCGAAGAAACCGAGGGCGCCGACATCGCGCGACACACCCTGCACCAGAACGTTATCGTCCTCGCTGGCCGTGAAGTCGCCCCGGCTCGACTTGGCTTTGCCGTTGATCGCCTCGGTGAAGTAATCGAAGGTACCCGAATCGGCGCCCGCACCGAACAGCTTCAGGGGCCGCTCCGGCCAGGCGGGGTTGGCCTGTTTCCATTTGTCGAGCTTGCCTTGTGCCGCCGGCTCCCAGATCGCCTTCAGTTCGGCCACAGTCATGGACTTGATCCAGTCGTTTTTCGGATTGACCACCACCGTGATCGCATCATAGGAAACCGGCATTTCGATGTAGCCGACGCCGGCCTCCCTGCATTCCTCCATTTCCTTCTTGGTGATGGGCCGCGAGGCGTTGGCAATGTCGATCTCGCCGCGGCACATCTTCTTGAAACCGCCGCCCGTGCCGGAAATGCCGACCGTGACACGCACAGCATTGCGCTTCGCCTTTTGGTATTCCTCCGCAACGGCTTCGGTGATCGGATAGACGGTCGAAGATCCGTCGATCTTGATGATGGCCTGCGCCCAGGCTCCGCTCGCGCCAAGCAGGGCAGCGGTAGCCAGTGCAAAGGGTATCTTCCTGGAAGTGTTCATCGGACTCTCCTTGCTGGGGTGATTGGACAGGACGGACGCAATTTATCAAGTCAATGTGACAAGCCTGTGACAAAGCGGCGTCCAGCTGAAATTCCCGATGATGCATAATTCGCGCCACAAAACCACACCATAGACCATGGAAATCACCAACATCAACGACATCGAGCGCGCCACACTCAAGGCACGCCGGGAAATGCTCCGCTTCGGCATCGCCCTGCTCTTCATCATCGGCGTCATGTTCTATTCCTGGGCCAGCGGCGGCGGCAGCTTCCTGCTCATCATGGCGGCCATGATCGGCGGCTACATGGCGATCAACATCGGCGCCAACGACGTCGCCAACAACGTCGGCCCGGCCGTCGGCTCGCGCGCCCTGACGATGACCGGCGCTTTGGTGATCGCGGCCGTCTGCGAGGCAGCCGGCGCCCTCATCGCCGGCGGCGACGTGGTGCAGACGATCCGCGGCGGCATCATCAGCCAGGACAGCGTCGCCAATGCCGAGGTCTTCGTCTGGCTGATGATGGCCGCCCTGCTCGCCGGCGCGATCTGGCTCAACATCGCCACGGCTGTTGGGGCGCCGGTCTCGACCACGCATTCCATCGTCGGCGGGGTGCTCGGCGCCGGCATTGCCGCCGGTGGCCTGGGCGTGGCCAACTGGGGCAACATGGGCGCCATCGCGGCCAGTTGGGTGATCTCCCCGGTGATGGGCGGCGTCATTGCCGCCGCCTTTCTCTATTTCATCAAGCGGCGGATTACTTATCAAAGCGACATGATGGCCGCCGCCCGGCGCGTCGTCCCGCTGCTGGTGGCCTTCATGGCCTGGGCCTTCACCACCTACCTGATGCTGAAGGGCGTCAGGGCACTCATCAAGGTCAATTTCGCCGCCGCCGCCCTGACCGGACTTGCGGTGGCCGCCGTGGTGTTCTGGCTCGTGCGGCCGCGCGTCAACCGGCAGTCCCGCACCGGCGTAAACATGCCTGGCACCGACAAGCCGCGCGTCAACAAGATGTTCACCGTGCCGCTGATCTTTGCCGCCGCCCTGCTCAGCTTCGCCCATGGCGCCAACGACGTGGCGAACGCAGTCGGCCCATTGGCTGCGATCGCCGACGTACTCGGCAGCGGCAGCGTCGGCAAGTCCGCGCACATCCCCCTCTGGGTCATGATGGTCGGTGCCCTGGGCATCGCCATCGGCCTCGCCCTGTTCGGTCCCAAGCTGATCCGCACGGTCGGCTCGGAAATCACCGAGCTGGACCAGATTCGCGCCTTCTGCGTCGCCATGTCGGCCACCATCACCGTTATCATCGCCAGCCAGCTGGGCCTGCCGGTCAGTTCGACGCACATCGCCGTCGGCGGCATCTTCGGCGTCGGTTTCCTGCGCGAATATCTCAAGTCCAATTACGCGCGCATGATCAGCGAAATCCAGTCCCACCATCCCGGCGGCGACCAGGCGGCGATCGAGGCCTTCCTGCAGCGTTTCGACAAGGCGCCGATCCATGAAAAGGGCAACATGCTCGCCGCCCTGAAGCGCGAAGCCAAGGCCCACGTCAACCCCGAACTCTTCTCTTCCAAAGAGCGCAAGGGTCTGCGCAAGGTCTATCGCGGCGAACTCGTCAAGCGCTCGCAACTACTGAAGATCGTCGCCGCCTGGGTCATCACCGTGCCGGCCTCGGCACTTCTGGGTGCGCTGTTCTATTTCGCCATCCGCGGCGCGATGCTCCCCTGAAAACCACCGGGCCACCCTGGTGGCCGGATGGTCAGCGGCACAGCCATCCTGTCAGCACCGACTTTTTCCCATACTTTCAGAACCCCGCATAGCGCATTGAATCCATTGATTAATTATTTGTCTGTATGGTTATATTAGTATGTTTTTATATATTTAATAGTTCAAAGGGCGTAATTTGCGGCAGCGTGAAACTGGCTTATTTCTATACCTTTAGTTTGAGTCACAGGCACAGCCGCCATCCAATCGGCATTCGATTCGTAATCTCGCAGTCAATTCCAAGGGGAAGGAAGTCATGAAACAGACATTCAGGAAGAAGTTGCTCGTCAGCTTGATCGCCGGCCTGGCGCTGCCCGTGGCCGCCCAGGCGGCGGAAGCCGATTTGTTGAAGAAGCTCGAAGCGCTGGCCAAGGAAGTCGAGATGCTGCGCGCCCAGGTCAAGGCCAGCGAAGAGAAGGTCAACAGCATGGCCGCGAAGTCCGATGCCGCCGCTGTCGCCGACCTCAAGGGCAAGGTCGACCGCCTCGAGAACAAGTCGCTGAGCAAGTGGCTGACCGTCGGCGGCGACTATCATTTCCGGGCGGATTCGCTGCGGGGTGAGGTTATTGATCACGTTGGTATTACAGGGTTCAACCCTGCAACTGGTGCTCCAATAATGGCACCGATAACCAACTACAAGCCCAAAAACTCCTCCCTGTTCACCAACCGTTTCGGTCTAGACCTCGATGCCAAGGCGACCCGTGACGTGAGCGTCAGCGCCCGCCTCGCCATGTACAAGGTATTCGGCTCGCAGAGCGACGCCACCCTCACCAATGCCGGCGCCGCGCCCTTCTTCGCCGACCGCGTCGGCGTCTTCGACGGCACCGTCAGCCACGTGCCTTCCGACAGCCGTCTCAATGTCGACCGCGTCTACGCCACCTGGAGCAACATCGCCGACCAGGACATGTGGTTCTCGGTGGGCCGCCGTCCCTCCACCGGCGGCGCCCCGAACAATATCCGCACCAACGGCGACCGTCCCGGCAAGGGTGGCACGCCGGCGCTGCTGGTCGATTACGCCTTCGACGGCATGACCCTCGGCTATGCCCCGGATATCGATGCCCTGCCCGGCGCCTACGCCAAGCTCTGCTACGGCGTCGGCTTCGACAGCGGCTTCACCCGCAGCGGCAACTCGATCAAGGACACCACGATGCTTGGCGTCGCCATCGTGCCGATCGACACCGACCCGCTGCGCGTCTGGATGCAATGGAACCGCGGCATGCAGATCTTCGACAATCCAGTGATGAGCAATACCTTTTTCGGTAATACCAGGCCAACGACCAATCTTGGCGACATCGACTGGTTCGGCATCGGCGCCATGAGCACCTTCAAGAATGTCGGCAGTGGTGACCTGCACGTCTTTGCAGACTGGGGACTGAGTCGCACAAAACCGAATAACAATTTGACTCAAGGAATGCCATTTGGCCTGCTAACAGGCAGTTTAGTTACTGGTTCTGAAGCTGCGAATAACAAGACCGGCACGGCGATCGCTCTCGGCATGCGTTACGACCTGCCCACGAAGACCAAGCTCGGCCTCGAATTCAACCGCGGCTCGAAGAACTGGATCACCTTCGCGCCGGCAGCCAACGACATGTTCACCTCGAAGTACGGCACCCGCGGCGACGTCTGGGAAGCCTACGTCATCCAGGAACTGGATCGCATGCCGATCTCTTCCCACGCCAGCCGCGCCTTCTTCCGCCTCGGCATGCAGCATTACAACTTCAAATACACCGGCAGCAACAACTGGGTCGGTGCACCTGTAGCCATGTCGGACGTTACTGGTGCTACCCCGCTAGTTATGGCCCCGTTGAAGAATGCGACCGATATTTATGCAACTTTCGAGGTCAAGTTCTGATCCAAGGATTGGAAATATTCCCGAGCCGGCGGGCGAGGGTTATCATACGGCCCGCCGTTCATCCATTAACCAGCAAAGGAACCTGATATGAAAACCAAACTCACCGCAGTCCTGTTTTCCGCCGCTTTCGCGTTCTCCAGCCTCGCTTTCGTCGGCAGCGCCAGCGCCGCTGACGGCCGCGCCCTCGGCCCGGTCACCAAGATCACCGTGGCTCCCGATGGCAAGTCCGCTGTTGCCGTGATGACCGACCTGAAGAGCAAGCAAGTGCATGAGATCACCATCACCGACGAACTGACCCTCGACAAGTTCAAGAACAAGGTGATCAACGTCGGCGACGAGATCCGCGCCCGCTTCGGCGACGACCCGAAGAAGACCAGCAAGTCCTTCAAGAAGGCTGCCGGCTGCTGATCGAGTCGTTCGCCAGCTGTAATGAAAAAAGCCACCTGCGGGTGGCTTTTTTCATGCGCGGGCTTTCCCTGCGTGGATTTTCCTTGCGCTACGTCTGAACGCCGGCGGCGCTACGGACCGCCGCGGCAATCGCCTCCGCCTGTGCCAGCACCTGCGCGCCATCGCTGCCTTCCACCATCACGCGCAGCAGCGGCTCGGTACCCGAAGGGCGCAACAGCACACGCCCGCTGCCCGCCAGGCTGCGCTCGGCCTGCTCGGTCGCGGCGCCGATGCCTGTTGCCGCGCGCCAGTCGAAGCCGGCCGGCAGGCGCACGTTGATGAGCTTTTGCGGGAACATGCGCAGGTCGGCGCAGGCTTCGGCCAGGGATTCGCCCCGCTCGCGCAGCGCCGCCAGTACCTGCAGGGCGGCGACGATGCCATCGCCGGTGGTATGGCGGTCCAGGCAGATGATGTGGCCGGAGTTCTCGCCGCCCAGCGTCCAGCCTTTTTCCTGCATCAACTCGAGCACGTAGCGGTCGCCGACGCGGGCGCGGACAAAGCCGATGCCGAGCCGGCCGAGCGCCTGCTCGAAGCCCAGGTTGCTCATCAGGGTGCCGACCAGGCCCTGCAGACCGCCATTGCGGCCGTGCTGGCGGCGCGCGATCACGTACAGCAGTTCGTCGCCGTCGTACAGGCGGCCGCCGGCATCCACCACCAGCAGGCGGTCGGCATCGCCGTCGAGGGCGAGGCCAAGATCGGCACGGTGTTCCGCCACCTGATCGCGCAGGTGGGCCGGCGCCGTGGCGCCGACGCCGGCATTGATGTTGAGGCCGTCCGGCGCCGCGCCGACCGCGACTACCTCGGCGCCCAGTTCGTGAAACACCTTGGGCGCGACGTGATA
>CAYYHO010000117.1:0-5666 GCA_964471725.1 uncultured Methyloversatilis sp.
TGTGCACGCGGGCGATGATGTGCGCGGCAACCAGGCCGTCACCCACGCGCTCGCACGCATCGGCGCCGGCACGCACCGCCGCATTCACGGCGCCGGTCTCGCCGCGCACCAGCACGGTCACATAACCGCCGCCGACGAACTGGCGACCGATCAGCCGCACTTCGGCAGCCTTCGTCATCGCGTCAGCCGCCTCGATCGCGGGAACCAGACCGCGGGTTTCAATCATGCCCAGGGCAATGCCCGTGTATTCAGCCATTTTGTTACTCCTTTTCCACCGAGTTAAGAAACGAAACCTGCTTCACTAAATCCAGGGTTATCGCATTCAGGCATGCTGTCCCCTTCCGCCCTACATCGTCAAACCATCCAAGACACCGCAATTCATTCATCCCAGTTGTCGATGATTCCGCATATGGTCAGATCGGTCATCACTGCAACATCCGGCATGGCCAGCCTGGCTGCGGTACCGGAAGTGGTGAACACCCATTTGCCCGCCGGCACGCCGACCGGGTCGCTGGCCACCAGCAACCCGCCTTTCTGGCTTTCGAGCACCCGCAAGGAGGCGGCCTTGAGGCCCGCCACGCGGCGCGTACACACCAGATCGTCCTTGACGCGCATGATTTCCATCAGTCGCCATCCCCCGTCCAGTGATCGATGATGCCGACGATGGTCAGGTCGGACGGAAACTCCTTGCTGCCGGCAGCATCACGCGCCGCCGACGACCCCACACAAATGACCCAGTCACCCGGTATGCAACCGACCGGATCGACCGCAACACTGCGTGCACCGCCAATCTTGTCCTGCACGACCAGCAGCGGACGATGCCCGAACGCGTCGATGCGGTTGGTGGACACCAGGGTTTTTTCAACTCTCATGATTCTCATCGTCGGCTCTCAATGAATCACCAGTTCAATGTTTGCTCTGCGAAACATCGTCGTCGATAAACCGACAACGCTCGCTCCCCTCGTGATCGCTGACCGCCATCTGGCAATGCAGCAATCCCTGTTTGTGCAGATGCGCATAACGCGCCTCGATCGCCGCCTTGACCCGCTTGCAGCGCAATAGCGTCCGTTCGCGCGCGCCCGGCACGCGCGAGGAATAATGGAAATGCACCAGCACCGGCACCGCCAGGCCGTTGTCGATATTCAGTCCGGTGAAGATGCGGATGCCGACATCCATGTCCGCCGCGCCCTCTTCGACGGTGTCGAGGTGGGCGAAATAGAACATGTTGCGCAGCTGCAATTCGCTCATGGCCTCGCCGGCGCAAATGAAGTGCTCGTCATGGCCGATTACCGCGTAACGCCCGGCGTGATGCTGGATCACATATTGGATTTGCGAGAGATTGGCTTCCAGCAGGCGCAGGATCAGGCGGCGCATGCCGGGTTCCAGGTCGCCGCGGCCCCGCCCCCAGCCTTCGGCTGCCTCGACGCGATCCACTTCCTGTTCGATGCGGGCGCGCGCATCGGCTGCGGACATGCCCAGGGTGTCGCGGTAAAGGGCCGCGCTCTCGATGAATCGATGCGGGCTGATGTTGCCGTTGCCGTCGGGCAGGTGCACCCGGATGGCATCCACATCGGTATCCATGCCGACCAGCAGGATATCGGGTGCAGCGCCCTTGCCAAAGGTATTGTCGATGGCCTCGCGCAGTTCAACGAGGCGCGACAAAGCCTGTTCGGTCGCCTTGAGCTCGTTGCTGCCATGTGCCGCGCAACCCTGGCTGCAGGGGTCTGAAGTGCTGTAATGATAGACAGCCACCTTCAGGTACTTCCCCTCCTCGCACTCGGGAATGCCGCCGCTCAGGCGATTCAGCTCGCGGTAAGTCCAGTCGCCGACATCCATCTCGACGTCGAACATGGCTCCGGCATAGGCCTTGACCATGATGGAAGCAGCAGGAGACATGCGGAATACGAAAGGCAGCAGACCTTGCAGGCGTCCATCAGCGCAAGGGCTGATATCCAGCGTGTGATAGCCGCACGAGCGGATGAACTGGCTATCCAGAATTTCACCCTCGCGCCAGAACTTCTGATCGACGTCTGCTTGATCAATGCATTTCTTGAAACTCTGAAAAATGCAATAGGAGTGCAGGCTGCGCAGGTCGAGGGTGGATATCCAGGCCTTGTCCAGTAAAGCTTCAGGTAATGGATAGCCCAGTTGTTCGAGGGCCAGACGCTGCGCACGCGCGACGAAATCCGGCTCGTGCTGTTCGGCGGAAATGGCTTTCAGCGCATCGACGATCACCGCAAAGCGCCCGTGCACCCGCTGCTCGTACTCGGCCAGGCTGCGATTCAATTGCGCATCCACCAGTACGTGTTCGCAGGTTTGCCCGGGACCGATCACGCAGGCCGGATTGGCGAGCGTTTCCGGCCGGGGCAAGGCGCCAGCCCGGCGCATGGCTGCAAGTCGTTTGCGCGTGTCCACAAGCCGCCCCTCAGCCGCGGGCCCCGCCCGACAGAGTCACGATGGCGCCCTTGCTGGTGCTGCCGGATGATCCCGTAATGCGGCTTTCGGGGACGGCGGGGTGCTCGACCGTTGCGCGGAACACTTGCGCATTCACGCCCATCCCGCGCGGATTGCCACGCGCAGACGGGTTGCGCGTCAAGCTGGAAGCCCCTTCGGTACCGGTCACGCGGCTCTGCGCGCTCCAGGCGTCACCGGTCACCGGCCGACCATTCTGGTTGCCTTCACCCGTCAGCCGACGCGCGGCAGCCACCACCTTGTCCTGGTCGGCCAGCGGCGAGACTGCATCGCAGTGCCGGAATTCCGGCGTGCCGGTAATCAGGCCACTGGCCTTGTTGATCGGGCCGGTGATGCGTTCGCTGTTGCAGGCCCCGCCGGTGACCTCCTGGCTGCGCCGCTCGGTTGCCGCGCGCGCTGGTGAAACGATGCTGAAATCCATGGGCGCGGGCGCACGCTCAGGCTCGTTCCAGGCACTGTTGCGCGAAGCCGTGACAAACCGGTTGCTGGTGGCACATTGCGTCGCCATGTTGTCCGGACCGATATAGGGGGTACCGCTGACCGCCTCGCAGGCGCCACGCCGATCCCCGGTCATCACCGAGCCACCCGCTCCGGGACGATCGCCCGTCACCGCAGTGCTCGGAATGATGGCGCTGTTGCGAATGCGCGCTTCCTGCGCGAGCAGGGCGGGTGATTCGCAGAAATTGTTGTACTGGCTGCGTCCGATATAGGGCGTGCCGCTGATGGGTGCGCAGCCACCCGGTTCGGCGCCCGTGACGAGCGCGGAACGCCCGACGTAGGAGCCGGTAACCGGCTTGCCGCGCCAGGTCTGGTCGACAGCGACCTTGGCTACCGGGGCAACTGGCGAAAACCCGGGGGTGTTGGTCGCGCAGACAGCACGCTGCTGGTCTGCGCCCATATATTCCGTTCCGGTGACGGGCAGGCACCCACCCATTTCGTCACCGGTCACCTTTGGGGAGCGGCCCAATTCCGAGCCGGTCAGTGTGCGCCCCGCCAAGGTTTGCATCCTCGCCACTTTTGCCGGTCCGGTGCTGTCGCACAGGGCGCCAAAGTTCTCCGGGGTGTAGTACTGGGAACCCGTAATGTTGCGGCAGGAACCCGGCTCGTCACCGGTAACCTTTGCGGCGCGCCCGACGGCGCTACCCGACACGGCCTGGTCGGCACGCGAGGACATCACGCTGACCTTGCGCGGCGCCACCGGCATCTCGGTATGACAAACTTGCGTGAACTGTTCCTGGGCAAGGTATTCGGTACCCGTGATGCCGCGGCAGGCCCCGGTTTCATCGCCGGTAATCTTGCTGGTATGGCCGACAGCGGTGCCGGTTACCGTCTTGCCATGGCTGGTATGGGACTGCACCACCTTTTCCGGCGCATCCCCTGCGGCTGCAGGCTGTGAATAACTGGTGCCGGTGATCGCCCTCTCAGCACCCTGCTCCCCGCCGGTGACACCAGCGGGGCGGTTAAGCAGTGTTCCAGTGATCTTCTTGCCCCGCGCCGTATCAGCGACGGCAGTCTTGGTTGGTGACGGAGCCGGCCGACTGGCGCAAAACTCCTGGAACCGTTCGGCAGCAAGATACTCGGTGCCTGTAATACCCCTGCAGGCGCCGACTTCATCGCCAGTGACATGCACCGACCGGCCGAGTTCGGTACCCGTCACCTTGAGCTCGCGGCCGGTATTGCCGACGCCGACCTTGGCCGGGCCAGGCGCCGGCCGCGTGCTGCACAGGGTATCGAACTGCTCGCGGCCGATGTATTCCGTGCCGGTAATCGCTCTGCAGGAACCCGGCTCATTGCCGGTCACCTTACTGTTGCGCTCGACCATTGTGCCCGTCACGCCGCGCCCGGACAAGGTATGACCCAGCTCGACCTTGGCGGGGGCCGGCATGTCGTTACGGGCGCGCATGCGGCCCGAGGGTCGCGCTGCCTCCTGGCCGGCATTGCCTCGCCCGCTCAGCGATTGCGCCTGACGCCGCTGCATGGCGATCTGGCGTCCGCTGGCGCCTTTGGCCATTACGGCTTTCCAATCCTGCTGCGGTTGATTGGCGACGATTCTGCTCGCCTGCGCCACCCGCTTCAGGCCGGCCTTGCCATCCTGTGCCAGAGCGGCCCGGCGGGCTTGCGCGAGCGCGCGCCCGGTCGGCAATGCAGCCGCCAATTCAGCCCCCCTGGTGACGCCATTCGCTGCCGGCGCGGCACTTGCCATTGGCGCCTGGGAACTGTCGATCATGGATGTATCGGCAGGTCTTGCATTCACGGCGACTGCTTGATGTTCGGTCGGCGCAGTTATATTCGCTGACGGGCGCGCCGGATTGCCCGGGCGAACCACTGCCGCCTGCAGAGCGGTTTTGCCGGACTGACTCAAGGCCTCACGTCTGGCACGACTGGCGCTGCGCCCGCTCGCCGCCGGCGCAATTTGCACTGCGGCCGGAGCGCTCGACAGAACGACGCGCGGCTTTGCAGCCTGCCGCGTCAACGAGGCCTTGGCCACAGCCGCCTTGCCATGCAAGGCCATTGCCTGTCGTCTTTTCAAGGCCAGCTCGCGCCCGGACAGGGTAGCGGTGGCATTACTGTTTGTGGTTAGTGTCATCACTCGCCTCGGACATCGTGGGGGCTGCCGAAACCGTCAGGCATCAGGCCCGGCAAACACCTGTCAAACTACTTTGGAAAGTGACAACGGACAGGTACAGGCAGCACGCCATCCGTCGTCGGTTCTGCTGTCAGCGGTAGACAACGAACGCCATGCCCTGGCTTTGCGCGTAGTTGTCGTAGGCCACGAAGCGGATCAGGTGGTCCGGAAACTCGCGATGGCAAGCTTCGATTTCTGCCAGTACGGCATCGATCGACTGCTCGCCGAACAGGGGCAGTTTCCACATGTACCAATAGTTGCTGGTGGCCTTGGTGCCCTTTTCGGTATGCTCGACCGCCGGGTTCCAACCCTGACTGATGCAATAGGCAATCTGGCGCTGCACCTGCTCCGCAGTCATCGGCGGCAGGTAGGAGAAGGTTTCGTATTTCCTGGAGGCCTTGTAAGCTTGAACAGCCATGTCTATTTCCTTTCAGAGATATTGAGGGGCGGCATGCGCACCGCCCGGTTCCCGATTACTTGTTCGCGATGTCCAGCTTGTCGACGGTATCGAATTCGAACTTGATCTCTTTCCAGGTTTCCATGGCGATCTTCAGTTCGGGCGAGTGCT
>CAYYHO010000118.1:0-5634 GCA_964471725.1 uncultured Methyloversatilis sp.
TGCAGGATTTCCTGGGCGACAACGACTTCGCGGGTACGCTCGCCACCCGGCTCGGGGGTGAGGGAAATGCGGATGGTGTCGCCGATCCCCTCCTGCAGCAGCACTGCCAGCGCGGCGGTCGAGGCGACGATGCCCTTGCTGCCAAGGCCTGCCTCAGTCAGGCCAAGGTGCAGCGGGTATGCGCAACGCCCCGCCAGGTCGCGGTAGATCGCAATCAAGTCCTGCACCCCCGAGACCTTGCACGAGAGGATGATGGCGTCGCCCGGCTGGCCCAGCGCCTCGGCCCGGGCCGCCGATTCGAGCGCGGAGGCGACCATCGCCTCGCGCATCAGCCCGGTGGCGTCGCGGGGTTCCGGGCGCCGGGCATTCTCGTCCATCAGGCGCGCCAGCAGGGCCTGGTCGAGGCTGCCCCAGTTGACGCCGATGCGGACCGGCTTGCCATGCCGGCAGGCGCACTCGATCATGCGCGCGAACTGCTCGTCGCGCCGCGCGCCCTTGCCGACGTTGCCCGGATTGATGCGCAGCTTGGCCAGCGCGGCAGCGCACTCGGGCACCTCGGTGAGCAGTTTGTGGCCATTGAAATGGAAATCGCCCACCAGCGGCACATCCAGGTTCAACTGCGCCAGCCGATCACGGATCAGGGGCACGGCGGCGGCGGCCTCGCGGGTGTTCACGGTGACGCGCACCACCTCCGAACCGGCACGATGCAGCTCGGCCACCTGCCGGGCGGTGGCAAAGACATCGGCGGTATCCGTGTTGGTCATGGATTGCACCACGACCGGCGCCACCGGGGCGCCGGACAGGCCGCCGCCCACGGCGACCTTGCCGACCATCACGCGGCGCGTCAGGCGGCGCACAGGCACGGCCGTAATAACCTCGCTCATCGTGCCGTCACTCCAGAATCAGCCGGGCCACTTCGGCACGCGTGTAGGGCGCCAGATCGATTTCACGTCCGCCATAGGTCAGGCTTACCTTGCTGGCATTGCCGATGACGATATCGAACGGTGGAAGGCCGCTGAGCGTCAGGCGACTCCCGGCAGGATTCTGGGCCGAATGCAATTTCTGCCGCGAGGCGTCGCTGACTTCCACCCAGGAGCGTTCATGAAAGACGAAACTCAGGTTGGCGCCGGGCTTGGATTGGGGCTCTGCCGATATGGCAGGAGCCGGAACGGGCACGGCGACGGAAGCGGGCGTCGCAGCCGGCTGCGCAGGCCCCTGTTCGGCTGGCGCCGGGGGCGGGAAGGCCGGTTCGGTTTCGCGCGCCGAAGATGGGGCAGGTGCAGTGAGGGGAACGGGCTTCTGGAACAACTGCGATACCGACCAGATCCGGCTGCTGGCAGCGGCAATCGTTTCCGCAGACGTGGGGACCAGCAGATGCCAGAGGCCCAGCAGCAGTGCAACCAGAGCCAGAACGATGGTAGCCGATACCAGCGGGCTCAACTGACGCGAATGCGGGCTGTCGGCTACACCCATGTTGGTGGGAGCGCGTACCTCGGCCGGGGCGATCGGAGCTCTGGCGTCAAGCAGATGCAACAGCTCGTCGGCATCGAGCTTGAGCAGGCGCGCATAGCCGCGCACGAAACCCCGCACGAAGGTGCTGCCTGGCAGAGCGTCATAAGCGTCCGCCTCGAGCAGTTCGATCTGGCGCGAACTGAATTTGAGCGAGTGGGCAACTTCGGCGATCGACAACTGCGCCGCTTCACGCGCTGCGCGCAGGCGCTGCCCCACGATGGCGGAGTCAGCCGCTTCCGCTGCCGGCGAGGCGATTGCTTCCTCGGCGCCGGCTGCGGTTGTTTCTGCGGCGGGTTGGGACCTCTGCGGTGCCTCGCTCAATCGAACTCCCCACGCGACAATTTGAGCTGCTCGGGCGAATTGCGGTACTTGCGATGCAGGATGCCGGTAAAGCGCGCCTCCGCTTCACGGTCGCCCAGTTTGCGCTCGATCCGCAAGGCCAGCCAGGCGGATTCGGCGGTAGGGTCCAGCTGCGCATGCACCTCCCGCATCCGTTGCCTTGCTTCGAGCAGGCGATTATTGCGATAGTCGATGTCGGCCAGCCAGTACAGTGCGGTCAGATTGTTACGCTCCAATTGCGCCGCGCGGGTCAGATATTCCTCGGCCTGGCGGTCCTCCTTGAGCCTCACCAGGCACACCCCGGCATTGGTGAGCGCCCGACCCGGCGTCTGATAGAGGGGATTGCCGATCGCCATTTTGAAGTGGGCAATCGACTCTCTGGACTTGCCTGTCTGGCAGAGAAACCAGCCATAGTCATTGTTGATCTCGGGATCGCCCGGCGCCAACTGCAGGGCGCGCCGGAAACTCTGCTCTGCCAACCGGTCGCGGCGCAAAGCTACGTAAACCTGCGCCATCAAGTTATGGGCAGGTGCATAACTGCCATTCGCATCGAGAGCGACGCGCGCCCTTTCCAGGGCGACCTCGAAATTCCCTTCCTGCAGGTACAGCCGGCCCAGCTCGGTATGCACCTTGGCACGCTGGCCGGCATCGCTCGTGGCGATCTGTCTGGAAACCGCCTGTTCGACATTTCTTTCGTCGGACTCGAGATGCGGAGCTCCGGCACAAGCCGTCAGCAGGAGCGCCATCAGGAAGGGGGGGAGCGACTGCATGCGGTGCATCAGGCGTGAACCTCCAGTGAAACGGGAATGGTCGCGTACTGGATCACTGCGTCACGGGGCAATGCCGATACCCCCGGGCTGCCACTCCGCTTCGATCGGTCCCGCACCTTGCCGGCCAATTGGCCGCAGGCCGCGTCAATGTCGTCGCCGCGCGTCTTGCGCACCGTGGCCACCACATCGGCCTGCATCAATACCTCCTGGAAACGGCGCACCCGTTCCGCCGTCGGCCGGCGATACGGGGAACCCGGGAAGGGATTGAACGGGATGAGGTTGAACTTGCAGGGAACGTCGCGGGTCAGTTGCAGCACGGCGCGGGCATCGGCCTCGCTGTCGTTGATGCCCGCCAGCAGCACGTATTCGAAGGTGATGAAATCGCGCGGCGCCTGTTCCAGGTAACGCCGGCAGGCCGCAAGCAATTCGCGCAGCGGGTACTTGCGGTTGATCGGCACCAACTGGTCGCGCAAGGCATCGGTAGGCGCATGCAGCGACACCGCCAGCGCCACCGGCACGCTGTCGCGCAGGCGGTCGATGGCGGGCACCAGGCCTGCAGTCGATACCGTCACCCGGCGACGGGACAGGCCATAGGCATTGTCGTCGAGCATCAGGCGCAGTGCTGCCGTGACATTGTCGAAGTTCGCCAGCGGCTCGCCCATGCCCATCATCACGACATTGCTGACGACGCGCTCGCCCGAATCGGCCACGCCGGGTTGCGGTACCGCTCCCAGCATGCGGTTGGCATGCCAGAGCTGGCCGATGATTTCGGCGGTGGTCAGGTTGCGGTTGAAGCCCTGCTTGCCGGTCGAGCAGAAGGAGCACTCCAGCGCGCAACCGACCTGGCTGGATATGCACAGCGTGCCGCGGTTGGCCTCGGGAATGAACACCGTCTCGACGGCGTTGTTGCTCCCCGCTGCGTTGTCCACGCCCAGCAGCCACTTGCGCGTGCCATCTGCGGCGGTGCTGTCCCGCAGCGGCTGCGGGCCACGGATGACAGCCTGCTCGGCCAGCCTGGCGCGCAGGGTTTTTGCCACATCAGTCATCTGCCCGACATCGTCCACGCCGAAGCGGTGGATCCAGCGCGACACCTGGCGCGCGCGAAAGGGCTTTTCGCCTTGTTGCGCGAACCAGGCCGTCAGGCCTGCGACATCGAGATCGAGCAGGTTGACCGTCATGAATCCATCAACGCCCTGAGAAGACCTTGAGTGCCGGGAAAAAGTAGGCGATTTCGACCTTGGCGGTATCGGGGCCGTCGGAGCCATGCACGGCGTTGGCATCGATGCTCTCGGCGAAATCGGCGCGGATGGTGCCCTTCTCGGCCTTCTTCGGATCGGTGGCGCCCATCAGTTCGCGGTTCTTGGCAATGGCGCCTTCGCCTTCGAGGACCTGGATCATCACCGGGCCGGAGGTCATGAACTGCACGAGATCCTTGAAGAAAGGCCGCTCCTTGTGCACGGCGTAGAAACCGCCCGCCTCGCGTTCGGACAGCCAGGCCATGCGCGAGGCAACGATCTTGAGACCGTTGCTCTCGAAACGGGAATAGATCTTGCCGATCACGTTCTTGGCCACAGCATCGGGTTTGATGATCGACAGGGTTTGCTCAACAGCCATTGTTTTCTCCAGCGAAGGTAATGAATAAGATTTGCAAAACAAAGAACTGCGCATTTTATCGCAGAATGGCCCGACACCCCGGACAGGCCAAGAAAAAAAGCCCGGCACTGCCGGGCTTTTTCAGTGACGCAGGGACTGCCAGCCCGCTACATCATGCCCAGCGTGCGCGGCAGCCAGATCGAGATTTCCGGAACATAAGTGATGAGCATCAGGAACGCCAGCATGGTCAGCAGCCAGGGCCATACCGAGATGGTGCATTCGGTCAGGCCCATCCGGCTGATGCCGCTGGCGACATAAAGATTGAGGCCGACCGGGGGCGTGATCATGCCGATCTCCATGTTCACGACGATCATGATGCCGAAATGGATCGGATCGATGCCGAGGCTCATGGCGATCGGGAACAGGATCGGCGCGGTGATGAGGATGATCGACGAGGGCTCCATGAAGTTGCCCATCAGCAACAGCAGGATATTCACCACGATGAGGAAACCGATCACGCCGAGACCCGAGGTCAGCAGCCAGTTGGCGATGTCCTGGGGGATGTTCTCGTTGGTCAGGATGAAGGAGAACAGCATCGCGTTGGTGATGATGTAGAGCAGCATCGCGCTCATGTTGGCCGAGTTGAGCAGCACCCTGGGCACGTCCGCAAGCTTGAGGTCCTTGTAAACGAACACGGCGATCACGAAGGCATAGACGGCGCTCATTGCCGCCGCTTCGGTGGGGGTGAACAGGCCGCTGTAGATGCCGCCCATGACGACGATGATCAGCAGCAGGCCCCAGACGGACTTGCGGAAGGCCTGCCAGCGTTCGCGCCAGGAATGCGGCTTTTCACGCGGGTAATTGCCCTTCGAGGCCTGGTACCAGGTGGTGAAGCCAAGGAACAGGGCAAGCAGCAGGCCGGGAATCACACCCGCCATGAACAGCGCGCCGATGGAGCTGTTGGTGGAAACGGCATACATCACCATGACGATCGAGGGCGGGATGAGGATACCCAGCCCGCCCGAAGAGGCAATCACGCCGACGCCGAAGCGCTTCGGGTAGCCTGCCTTGACCATCGCCGGCAACATGATGGAACCGATCGCCACCACAGTCGCCGGGCTGGAACCCGACACCGCAGCGAACAGGGCGCAGGCGAATACCGAGCTCAACCCGAGCCCCCCCCGCATGTGGGCGACCATGGCGGTGGCAAAATTGATCATGCGCCGCGCCACGCCGCCATGGGTCAGGAAATTGCCCGCCAGGATGAAGAACGGGATCGCCATGATCTCGAACTTCTCGATACCGGTGAACAACTTGAGCGCCACGGCTTCGAGGGGCACCTCGGTGAAACCGAACAGGAAGATCAGCGCCGCGATAATCTTCATTCTCCTGGCCGGACTGATGATCACCGGCATGCCGG
>CAYYHO010000119.1:0-1872 GCA_964471725.1 uncultured Methyloversatilis sp.
CGTGCTGGTGGCGCGCAACATTGCCGACCACATCGAGCGGCAATTCCTCGACATGCCGAAGAACTGGCGGCCGCTGGTCTATTGCTGGCGCGGCGGCAAGCGCTCCGGCGCCTTTACCCATATCCTGCGCGAGATCGGCTGGGACGCCCATCGGCTCGAAGGGGGCTACAAGGCCTGGCGGCGAAAGGTGGTCGCCGCGCTGGCGGAACTGCCGCAGCGGTTTGCCTACCGGGTGATATCCGGCCCGACCGGCAGCGCCAAAAGCCGCATCCTCGAAGCGCTCGCCGCGCAGGGCGCGCAGGTGCTGCATCTGGAAGAACTCGCCGCCCACAAGGGTTCGGTGCTCGGCAAGCTGCCGGACGCACTGCAACCGTCGCAAAAGATGTTCGAATCGCGCCTGCTGCAAGCCCTCGAAAAATACGACACCTCGCAGCCCGTTTATGTCGAAGCCGAAAGCCGCCGCATCGGCGCGCTGCAGCTGCCCGATGCCCTCATCGACGCCATCCGCACCGCCCCCTGCCTGCGCATCGAGGCGAGCCGTCCCGCCAGGGCCGACTTTTTGCTGCGCGACTACGATTATTTCGTCGCCCGGCCGGACTGGCTGATCGAGCAGCTCGGCCATCTGCGCGGCCTGCAAAGCAATGAGGTTCTCGACCGCTGGACTGCGCTGATCCGCGCCGGTTCCTTCCGCGAGTTGGTCGAGGAACTGCTCGAACGACATTACGACCCGCTCTACCAGCGTTCGCAGGAACGCAATTACCGCTACGCCGGGGCGCCCGTCCATGCCGCCGACGACCTTGGCCCGGCGGCCATCGACGCCCTGGCGCAGCGCATCAGGGCGGCAGGCTGAGCACCTGGCCGCGCCGCGCGGCAATGCGCTGGACCACCGCGGGACGGGGTTCGCTCACCTCGCCCTGCTCGAAGGCCAGCACGCGCAGGCGTCCGCGCACCAGGTCGAGCAGTTCGCCGGAACGCAGCAGGTAGGCCGGATTGCTCGGCTTGCCCGGATTACCAAGGCGCTCGTTGCCGACCATGAAGGTTTCGTAGATCAGCACGCCGCCTTCGTTCAGGCAGCCGAACAGGTTGGGCAGCAGCGGCCGGTACAGGTAATTGGTCACCACGATGCCGTCGAAGCCGCGCCCGTAATACGGCCACGGACCGCCTTCGAGGTCGGCGCAGCGCGTCTGGATGCCGTCGCTGCCGGCCAGCGATGCGAGCGCCGCCGCATCGCGGTCCACCGCCTCGACGCGATGCCCCAGGGCGGCGAGCAGCCGCGCATGGCGGCCACTGCCGCAGGCGAGGTCGAGCACATCGCCCTGCGGCGGGATCAGCGGCGCGAAGCGGGCGACCCAGCGAGAGGGTTCCAGCGGGGAGGGTGCCAGCGAGCCCGGCTCTTCAGTCGACATGACGAGCCAAAATATCCTGCAATTGGGCCGGCTTGAAGGCCACATCCCAGCACCAGACACCGAAACCGCCCCTGGCATTCACCGCCAGCACCCAGGCGTCGAGCGCGGCACGCTTGGCGCGATTCTGTTCCGAATCCTCTCCCTTGATCTCGAGCACCAATGTCTTGCCGCTGGCATAGCGAATCAGGAAACTCATGCCGATGTCCGTTCCTGCGCAACTCGGCATGCTTGCTGGGGATGGTTGCGCTTTTCAGGAAATCGGAGTTCGAGCAACCCGCGTTCAACCATTTTCCCGACATAGGCGCGCATGCGTTGTGGACTGCGATTGAGTGCCAGGGCGAGATCGGCCAGTGGAACGAACTTCTCTGCACACAATCCAGCGATGGCTTGCTCGACCATCGCCGCAGGCGAACGTTCCGCAGAACGAACCTTTTCCACAATGTCTCCGCCAACAGAGGAGCTACCC
>CAYYHO010000119.1:1972-5629 GCA_964471725.1 uncultured Methyloversatilis sp.
CGCTAACGAGCGAGCTACCCACGCTAACGAGCGAGCTACCCCCGTTAGCGCTGGACTTATCCTGGCCCGGAAGGGCATAACGCGTCCATCGACCAAAGCCCTCGGGTACCAGCAGTTTCTTCCGGACCAATCCCTGCAGGAGCTTGGTGATATCCACGCGATGCAGGGGCAGAATTTCCTGCAGGCGCTGGTTGCTGACATCCTCTTCGAGGGCCGCAGCAACCACCGCCTGCACTTCATTTCGGTCCAGTTGCTCGAAAGCTTGCCCGAAGCGGCCGCGAAGTTCCTCGACTGTCCTTTCCGGCAGCATGCTGACCATCGGCAGCGTCAGCAGCACACGGTCTGGTCGCACGGTTTCCCTGATGCTTGGCGACTGCCAATGCTCGGCCGCCCAGCTCTGCCGAATCTTGTCGATGCCCGAGCCGGCCTTGTCGCCCACACCCAACATCTGGAACATGAGCTGCAGCGACTTGTTGCGGCATTCGCTGATGCTGCCGTGCAGGATCTGCTCCCTTGATACCAGCAGCGTGCCGGGATTCGAGAACTCGAAGCGGTTCGGATAGCGGTCGATCACGATGCCGCCCTGCCCGCTGTAATCGGCATGGATCAGGGCATTGACCAGCGCTTCCTGCAGAGCCTCGTGCACTGGCCCGCCGGCCTGCCGATAGCCTTCGGAATCGGTCTGGAAGGGCGACTTGATCCCCGGCCCGCTGCCCAGTTTGAGAACCACGCGCTGGTAGAACTGGAACAGGTTGGCGTCCCAGGTGCCGTCCGCGGTCAGGCGGTCGGTCCAGCGGATCGCCGGGTCGTCCGACAGGCGCTCGCGATAATCGAGATGAAAACCCGGCACGGCCTCCGGCGCCGTGATCGCCGCGGTCTGGCCGAACATCAGCAGACCGGCCAGGGTCAGGCCCTCGGCACCGCTGTTGCGGTCCCGTCGCCAGCCCTGCAGCTTCACCAGCAGCCCGCGGTCGTCCTCCTGCAGCCACGGGTGCGCGGGCGCGCGCGAGGCGAAGCGGTTGCGGAACTGGCGCAGTGAATCCGGATGCAGGTCATCCAGGGAGAACCCCGCAAGTATCCGGCTATCCGGCGGCTCTTCCGCCTGATCGGCGAACATGCGCCGGACTTCGTCATCGCGACAGCGGTAATCGCCTTCGTAGTTGCGCCGAAAGGTGCCATGGAATGGATCGGCGCCGATGAACACCGGCCGCTCGCGGCGCCCGGCGCGAGGTACCTCGATCCTGATCAACGCATGGCCGGGACGATCGGCCAGCGGCACGATACTGACATTGCCACTGGCCAGCAGATTGCGATTGACCTTGCCGCGGTTGTTGACGGCATTCCAGAAGTCCGCGACCAGCTTCTCGGCATCGGCCATGCCATGGACGTCCAGATGACCGTCGCGCTGGGTGATGCCCAGCCACAACGTGCCGCCGTCGGTGTTGGCGAAGGCCGAATACGTCTCCCACAGGTCGCGCGGCAGGCCGCCCTTCGCCCCCTTGTACTCGACATCGACACCCTCGTAGAAACCGAGGGCGTCGAACAGGGACAACTGCTGATCGGTCATCGGTGCTTCAGGGTAGATTTCTTGGTCATGGCGGAATCATACCCACGGGTTGAGCAGCCTCACCCCAGTTCCCTGAAAATCGGCCACATTGCGGGTGACGAGCGTCAGGTGATGGATCAAGGCGGTGGCGGCAATCAGCGCATCGAGCACGGGACGCGGATCGGGCACTTGCAGCCGGGCGCCCTGCCGCGCCACGGCGACGTCGACCGGCAGGATGCGGTCGGCAAACGCCGGCAGGACTTGATCATCGAGCCAGGCACGCAATACCGCGCCTTGCGCCGGATCGCGGCGCTCGGCCCGCAGGATGCCGATCTCGATTTCCTCGATGCTCAGAGCCGAGAGATGCAAACGATTCGCCTCGACGCTGTCTGCCCATGCGGCCACGCGATCATCCGCCTTGCCGAAGCGAACCTTGCGCAGTTCGGACACGACGTTGGTGTCGAGCAGGTACATCGCCGGCGTCAGGACAAATCCACCGGGCGCGGCAGATCGCTGCGACGTGGCAGCTCGAGTTCGATCTCGTCTGCGCCGGGCATGGCAAGCAAATCGGCGATCTTTTGCGCACTCGGGCCAGAAGCTTGGCGGCGGGCTTTCTCCAGTTCGAGCATCTCGTGCTCGGAAACCACATAGGCGACGGTACGCCCACGCCGGGTGATGGCGACCGGCTCGCGCTGGGAGCGATCGATCAGTTCGCCAAACCGGTTCTGGGCTTCAACGGATGTGACGGTAATCACGATCAACTCCTTGTTATATCCAATATGTCCATATTAGCTATTTCATGGATAATTGCAAGAGAGCGATTGACTAACTTGATTGACTAACTGAGCTTGGCAAGCTGCCCTGCCTCCAGATAGCACCACGCGCCATCGGCCAGCCCGAGCGACTCGAGCGTCAGCCCGCCGATCGCCGTGCGGCGCAGCGCGACGCAATGGCTGCCGGCGGCGGCGAGCATGCGCTTGACCTGGTGATATTTGCCCATGTCGATGCACATCTCGATCGCGCTTTCGCCCACCTGCCGCGCACGCGCCGCCAGCGGCGCAGGCTCGCCGCTCAGCTGCACGCCGGCCTCCAGCTTGGCGATCAGTTCGGGCGTAACGGGTTCATGTGTGGTCGCCACATAGGTTTTCGTGATGTGGCGCTTCGGCGACGACTGGGCGTGGATGAAAGCGCCGTCGTCGGAGAGCAGCAGCAGGCCGGTCGTGTCGTGGTCGAGGCGGCCGACCGGCTGCACGTCGCGCAGGGTGAAGGGGTCGGGCAGCAGGCTCAGCACGCCGCGATGGACGGCGGGCCGGCGCGAGCATTCGACCCCCGCCGGCTTGTTGAGCGCCAGATAGACGTGCTCGCGATACGCCCAAGGCTCGTCATGCACGCTGAACTGCAGGCCGGCGGTATCCGGCGTCATTTCGCAGTCGGTGACGATCGCGCCATTGACGCCCACCGCGCCATGCAGGATCAGGTTGCGGCATTCCCGGCGCGTGCCAAAACCCTGCCCTTGCAGGATTTTGTCCAGCGTGGGCTTCTTCATGGCGACCCCGCCGGGCCGTCCCAAGGGGGCGCCCAGTCAAGCAGGCGGAGCGGGCATCGCCCGCGAACACCCGTCACCCCCGCCCTGGGGCGGGGGCTGGGGGGTGGGGTGCGTCTGCTCATGCCTTCATCAGGGCTTGCTCCAGGTCGGCCTTGATGTCGTCGATGTGCTCAATGCCGATCGACAGCCGCACCATGTCCGCGGAAACCCCGGCCTTGGCGAGCTCATCGGGCGCCAGCTGGCGATGCGTGGTGCTGGCCGGATGGCAGGCCAGCGACTTGGCGTCGCCGATGTTCACCAGGCGGGTGATCAGCTTCAGCGCATCCTGGAAGCGCGTGCCGGCCGCCATGCCGCCGCCCTCCCCCTTGACGCCGAAATTGAGGATGCCCGAGGCGCGGCCGCCCATGTACTTCTGCGCCAGCGCATGTTCGCGATGGTCCGCCAGGCCGGCGTAGTTGACCCAGCCGACCTTGGGATGGCTCTTCAGGTATTGCGCCACCGCCAGGGTGTTCTCGCAGATGCGGTCCATGCGCACCGCCAGCGATTCGATGCCCTGCAGGATCAG
>CAYYHO010000120.1:0-5603 GCA_964471725.1 uncultured Methyloversatilis sp.
GTGTTCGCGCGCCAGGCGCTCCATCTCGGCGTAGTCGATGTCCTCATGCGCGTCGAGGCCGTAGGACACCACGTTGAACCACTTGCCGGACATGTTGAGCGCCATGCCGTGCGTCAGGTGGCCGCCGGCCGCCAGGTTCATGCCGAGGACCGTGTCGCCGGGCTTGAGAAAGGCCATGAAGACTGCCTGGTTGGCCTGCGAACCTGAGTTCGGTTGCACGTTGGCGGCATCGGCGCCGAACAGCTTCTTGGCCCGGTCGATGGCGAGCTGCTCGGCGACATCGACATATTCGCAGCCGCCGTAATAGCGCTTGCCCGGATAGCCTTCGGCGTACTTGTTGGTGAGTTGCGAACCCTGCGCTTCCAGCACGGCGCAGGACACATAGTTTTCCGAGGCGATCAGCTCGATATGATCTTCCTGCCGGCGGTTCTCGTCGGCAATCGAGGCGAACAGCTCGGGATCGGTCTTGGCGAGGTTGTTCTTCTTGGAAAACATGCGCGCTGCCCCTTTAGTAAGACGGTTCGAACGAGAGGCGGCGATTTTATCATGCAGGCCGGCGCAACCCCGGCCCTTCACAACTCGTCCAGCACTCCCGTCAGGTGGTCGCGTTCGGCCCAGGACAGCAGGCTCCAGCGCCCGTTGTCGACTTCCAGCCAGTTGATGCCGGCATTGGGGATGGCGAAGTCGCGCGGCGTCGTCAGCGGCCGGCCGGTGGCGCGACGGTACAGGATGTCGAGGATGCCGCCGTGCGTGAAGATGGCCACCGCCGCGCCGGCATGGCGGCGCGCGAGCGTGTCGCAGATTGCCCCGATGCGTACCGCGAGGTCGTGCAGGCTTTCGCCGCCGGGCGGAGCGAAATGCGCGTCGTCGCGGGCCTGGTGGCGTGTGTATGCGTCTGGATACTGCTGCGCCACTTCGGCATGGGTCAGCCCCTGAAAGACACCGTAATGCCGTTCGCGCAACTCGGGCAGCAACCGGAGCGGGAGGTTCGCCAGGTGCGCGGTCGCCTCGGCGGTCTGCCGGGCGCGCGTCAGGTCGCTGCTGTAGAGCGCGGCCAAGCCTTCGCTGGCGAGCGCATTGCCGGTCGCGCGGGCCTGGGCATGGCCGATGGCCGACAGGGGTACGTCGATGTGCCCCTGGATGCGGCGCCCCGCATTCCAGTCGGTTTCGCCGTGGCGCACGAAGCAGAGGCGGGTCGGCAATGTTGCCATGGCTGCGGTAATCATCGGAAACGCCGTCCTGTCAGCGCCGACTTTTCGCGCGTGCCGGTTCGGCCGCTTCGCTCTGCTCCTGCAAATACCGGAGCCGGTAGTTCTCAAAGGCCATTTCCATGTATGTCCAGGCCCAGGCCTGTTCCTTGAGAAACGCGGCATAGCTGCCATACACTTTTCTCCAGCGCGGATTTTTCCCCGCCAGTTCGGCATACAGGTCCGTGGCGGCCTCCTGCGCGGCGTCCAGCACCGTCTTCGGAAAGGGGATCAGGCGCGCGCCCAGTGCCACCAGTTCCTTCAATGCCGACGGGTTCCTGGCATCGTACTGGGCCTGCATGTCGCAATGGGTTGCCGCCGCGGCAGCCTTGACGATCGCCTGATGTTCGGCCGACAGAGCCCCGTAGGCGCGCTGATTGACATACAGGGAAAGCTGGGTGCTGCCTTCCCACCAGCCGGGATAGGCGTAATAAAGCTTGAGCTTGTGCAATCCCAGCTTGAGGTCGTCATAGGGACCGACCCATTCGGCGGCGTCGATGGTGCCGTCTTCCAGCGCCTGGTAGATCTGGCCGCCGGGCAGGTTGAACGGCACGCCGCCCAAGCGGGCGAACACCGGGCCGCCGAGGCCGGTGATACGCATTTTCAATCCCTTGGCGTCCTCGGGCGAACGGATCGGCTTGCGATACCAGCCGCCCATCTGGGCACCGCTGTTGCCCATCGGGAAATTGACGATGCCGAAATTGCGATAGAACTCGCGCAGCAGACCGAGCCCGTTGCCATGCTGCAGCCAGGCCGACATCTGGCGGGCATTGAGACCGAAGGGAATGGCGCAGTCGAGGGCAAAGGTTTCATCCCGGTCGATGTAGTAATACGGCGCCGTATGCCCGCACTCGACGGCGCCACGCTGCACGCCGTCAAGCACGGCAAAGGCCGGGACGATTTTGCCGGCGGGATGGACGACGATGTCGAACCTGCCCCCGGACATTTGCCTGACCTCGCGGGCGAAAAACTCGGCGCTGCCATAGGGAATGTCCAAAGACTGCGGGAAACTTGACGCCAGTTGCCAGCGGATTGCCGGCTTTGCATGCACGGCCGGGGCTGCGGCGGCCGCCAGTATGCCGAACAAGCCGGCGCTGCCGATGAATTTTCGTCTTTCCATGCAGATTGTTCGCTGGTCGAAGCGGGTTGGTCGGATCAATCGAGCCGTGTGCCTGCCGGCTTGCGGTTTTCCACAATGCTATGGCTAATCCGGAGCTTAGCGGTTAACATCGCGTCCTTGCCTTTAGGCAAGTCACCGGTTGCACACAACACAGGCACCGCAGGAACGTGGAGCCATTATGGCCCAGCGCATTCCCGGCGCGGAGGAGAAATATAGATGCAATTCCTGCTGCAATTCTCGCGGCTGATCGATCGCCTCACCGAACGCATCGGCAATGCGGCGCTCTGGCTGGTGCTGATCGCCGTGGTCATCAGCGCCGGCAACGCCGTGGTGCGCAAGGCGTTCAACGTCAGTTCCAATGCCTTCCTCGAAATTCAGTGGTATCTGTTCGCCGCCATGTTCCTGCTCACCGCGGGTTACACCATGCTGCGCCAGGGACACGTCAAGATCGACGTCATTCTCGGCCGTTTTTCCAAGTCGACCCAGGTCAAGGTGGAGATCTTCGGCATCCTGTGCTTCCTGATGCCGTTCGTGATCGTCGTCATCACTCTGGTCTGGCCCCTGGTGGTGCAGGCCTATCACAGCGGCGAGATGTCGGAGAATGCCGGCGGTCTGATCCGCTGGCCGGTCTACGCCCTGGTGCCGATCGGTTTCGCCCTGCTCGGCATGCAGGGGGTTTCCGAACTGATCAAGCGCATCGGCTTCCTGAAGGGGCTGTGCGAGGATCCCACCCGTCCGCCGCAAACCAAGACGGCGGAAGAAGAGCTTGCCGAGGAAATCAGAAAACACGAGGTTGCGCCGGAGGCCATCGACCGCGTCGAAGATGCCGTCGATATGGTGGCGGACCGTCCCAGGGAAGAGAGGGCTGACAAATGATCGAGTTTCTGACAGCCAACATGGCCCCGGTGATGTTCGTGGGCCTGTTCGCCTTCCTGCTGATGGGCTACTCGGTGGCGTTTTCGCTCGCCGCCTGCGGCCTCTTCTTCGCCTTCGTCGGCATCGAGCTCGGCATGCTGCCCGCCTCGCTGATGCAGGCCCTGCCGCTGCGCGTCATCGGCATCATGAAGAACGACACGCTGCTGGCGATCCCGTTCTTCACCTTCATGGGCCTGATCCTCGAACGCTCGGGCATGGCCGAGGACCTGCTCGACACCATCGGCCAGCTGTTCGGCCCGATCCGCGGCGGTTTGGCCATCGCGGTCATCCTGGTCGGCGCGATGCTGGCGGCCACTACGGGTGTTGTCGCAGCTTCGGTGATCTCGATGGGCCTGATTTCCCTGCCCCTGATGCTGCGCTACGGCTATGACCGGCGCCTCGCTTCCGGCGTCATCGCCGCCTCGGGCACGCTGGCGCAGATCATTCCGCCCTCGCTGGTGCTGATCGTGATCGCCGACCAGCTCGGCCGCAGCGTGGGCGACCTGTATGCGGGCGCCTTCATCCCCGGTTTCATGCTGATGGCCTTCTATGTCGGCTGGGTCGCGTTGCTGGCCTTCGTCAAGCCGAGCATGTGTCCGGCCCTGCCGCCGGAGGCGCGCACCTTCCGCGAACCCAACGGCGGTTCCGGACTGACTTCGGTGCTGGTGCTGTTCACTCTTTCCGTGAGCGGCGCGGTGGCCTTCGCCAAGAGCCGGCCGGCCGAGGCGCCCACCGATGAAACCATCGTGCTGGGGATGTGCGTCGGCATCGGCATCGCCTTCACGATCGCGGTCATCAACCGCGTGGCCAAACTCAAGCTCCTGTCGCAGATGGCGGAGCGGGTTACCTTCGTGCTGATCCCGCCGCTGGCGCTGATCTTCCTCGTGCTCGGCACCATCTTCCTCGGCATCGCCACGCCGACCGAAGGCGGCGCCATGGGCGCCGTGGGCGCGCTGGTGATGGCCATTTCGCGTCGCCGCCTGAGCATGAAACTGCTGAAGCAAGCCATGGATGCGACCACCAAGCTGTCCGCCTTCGTGATGTTCATCCTGCTCGGCGCGACCGTGTTCAGCCTGACCTTCCAGGCGGTGGATGGCCACATCTGGGTCGAGCATCTGCTCACCGGCTTGCCCGGCGGCCAGACCGGCTTCCTGATCCTGGTCAACATCCTGATCTTCCTGCTGGCCTTCTTTCTGGATTTCTTCGAACTCGCCTTCATCGTCCTGCCCCTGCTGGCGCCGGTGGCGGACAAGCTCGGCATCGATCTGGTCTGGTTCGGCATCCTGATGGCGGTCAACATGCAGACTTCCTTCATGCATCCGCCCTTCGGCTTCGCGCTGTTCTACCTGCGCAGCGTGGCGCCGCACCAGGATTACATCGACAAGGTGACCAAGAAACGCATCGCGCGCGTGACCACCGGCCAGATCTACTGGGGGGCGGTGCCCTTCGTGGTGATCCAGATCATCATGGTCGGCATCCTCATCGCCTTCCCGGGCATCGTGACCGGCAGCCTCGGCAAGGTCGAGAAGCTCAGCGCGGAAGAAGTCGGCCTCGAGATGGAGGCTGCCGGCGGTGTGGACCGCGGTTACGGCTCTCCCGCTGCGGCGGCGGACTGGGGGGATACCGACAAGGACAAGTCGGCCGAGGGCACGGCGGACGGTACCAAGCCCGCCGATCTCGATGCCCTGGCGCCGCAGAGCGGGGATCGGACCCCGCCCAAGGAAGAGGATCCGGCTGCGGCCTTGATGCAGGAAATCGCCAAGGACAAGAATAAGGGGAAGTAAATCAGTCGGCGCGAGGCATTGCCGGCGCATTGCCGCGCATTGCCGTCCCGCCAGCGCAGACTTTTTTAGCCACAAAAAAACCGCAGCCTCGGCTGCGGTTTTTTTGTTGGTGCAGCTGTGGCTTACAGCTTCTGGGCCTGCATGTAGCTGTCGTAACCGGCTTCGGCGAAGCGGAGCCAGAGGTTCTGCTCCTTGCGGAACGCCGCGTAGTCCGTGTAGACCTTCTTCCAGTTCGGGTTCTTGGCCGACAGTTCGGCGTAGTGGGCCTCGGAGAACTTGAAGGCGGCGTCCATCGTGTCCTTGGGCAGCCGGAACAGCTTGGTGCCGCTGGCGACCAGTTCCTTGAGCGCCTGCGGGTTCCTGGCATCGTACTTGGCCTGCATGTCCACGTGGGCGTGGGAAGCGGCCGTTTCGATGATGGCCTTGTATTCCGGCGACAGGCCTTCGTAGGCCTTGTTGTTGACGTAGAGGCTCAACTGCGGACCGCCTTCCCACCAGGCCGGGTAGGCGTAGAACTTCGCCACCTTGAAGAAGCCC
>CAYYHO010000121.1:0-3891 GCA_964471725.1 uncultured Methyloversatilis sp.
TTTGGCGCATCCCTCGCTTTGCTCGGGACCGCTGCTGCGCAGCGTCCTGCGGCCTCCGGCCTGGTGCCCCGGCCTGGTGCCCCCCGCGCGGGGGGTTATTTAGTGCTCGCTGCGCTCGCCCGTTACGGGGAGCCCCCGTCGTTCAAGCTGCTGTGCGGTTTGCGCCTGGCGGCGCGCGCCGCTTCCCCTTGGGGCGGCCCGGCGGGAAAGCTGCTTTTTCACGTTAAGAACTAGTCGCGGCCGGGCGCCGCCCCGTCCGAAACTTCTTCGCCCGACTTATAGTCGCCGGCGTCGGCCCGCGACGATTTGCCGATCACCTGCGCCATCACGATGCCGAATTCGTAGAGCAGCCACATCGGCATCGCCAGCAGGAATTGCGACAGGACGTCCGGCGGCGTGACGATGGCGGCGACGACGAAAGCGCCGACGATGAAGTAGGGACGGATTTCCTTCAGTTGCTCGATGCTGACCAGGCCCACCCGCACCAGCACGATCACCACGACCGGAACCTCGAAGGTGACGCCGAAAGCCAGGAAAGTCGTCAGCACGAAGGAAAGGTACTTCTCGATGTCGGTCATCACCGCCACCCCTTCCGGAGCGAAGGCATTGATGAACGTAAACACCGCCGGAAAGACGATGAAATAGGCAAAGGCCATGCCGATGAAGAACAGCACGATGCTTGCAAACAGCAATGGAATAGCGAGTTTCTTCTCGTGGGTGTACAGGCCGGGTGCGACAAAGGACCAGGCCTGATACAGCACATAGGGCAACGCGATCAGGAAGGACACCATCATGGTCACCTTGATCGGCACGAAAAAGGCGCCGACCACATCGGTGGCGATCATCTGGCCGCCTTCCGGCAGGGCGGCGAGCATCGGCGCCGCCAGCAGCGTATAGATGTCGCGCGCCCAGTTGACGAGACCGAGGAAGATCACCAGCATCACCACCAGGGCGCGGATCAGGCGATCGCGCAACTCGACCAGGTGGGAAATGAAGCTGTCTTCGCGTGCTTCCATCAGGCGGTGGAGGCGCGGGGAGGCGACTCGCCCGGCGATGTTTCAGCCGGCTTGCCGGTCGCGTTTTCCGTCTGGGCCGGGCTCGCGCCGGCAGCGGCCTCGCCGGCAGCCAGAATCGATTGGTTCAACGAGTTTTCGGTGACCCGCATCTGTTCGTTGACCTGGCGCTCCATGTCCTGCGCCTGCTCGGCTACCTGAGATTGCAGCTTCTTCAATTCCTCCAGTTGCATTTCACGGTTGATGTCCGCCTTGACTTCGCCGACGTAGCGCTGCAAGCGCCCGAGCAGGTGGCCCACCGTACGCGCCACCTTGGGCATGCGTTCCGGTCCGATCACGATCAGCCCGACCAGGGCGATCAGCATCAACTCGCTGAAACCGATATCGAACACGGCAGGGAAGCGAAACGGGGGAAGTTAGCCGAAACGGGGGTTGGCGTGGCTCAGGACTTCTTCTGCTCCTGGCCTGCCCCTTCCTTGCGCGCCTCGCCTTCGACCGTATTGCCCGCCTGATCTTCGACCTGCTTCTTGGCGGCAGCACCGGTGTTCATGCCTTCCTTGAAATCCTTGACCGCCCCACCCAGGTCCTGGCCGATATTGCGCAGCTTCTTCGTGCCAAACACCAGCATCACGATGACCAGCACCACCAGCCAATGCCAAATACTCCATGCACCCATCCGATTCTCCTTAGAAATTACTTGCGCGGCAGCATGTGGCCGAGTTGCTCGGGCCCGCCGACGACGTGGACGTGAAGATGATACACCTCCTGCCGACCGACCCGACCGGTGTTGACGATGGTGCGGAAACCGTCGGTCAATCCCTGCTTTCGCGCCAGTTCGCCAAGGCTGGAGAACAGCTTGCCCAGCACTGCCGCGTGGGCCGGGCCGGCCTCGGCAAGCGAAGCGATGTGCTGTTTGGGCACCACCATGAAGTGCACCGGCGCCAACGGGTTGATGTCGTGAAAGGCGAAGATATCCTCGTCTTCGTAAACTTTCTTGCAGGGGATTTCGCCCCGGATGATCTTGCAGAAGATGCAGTCATTGCTCATTTCATTTTCCCCTGCCGGCTTTTTCGTCGATGCCGGAGATGCCCTCGCGGCGCCGGAACTCGACCATGATGTCATCGACGCCGATGTCGAAATGGGTCAGCAGCACCAGGCTGTGGAACCACAGGTCGCAGGTTTCGCGCACCAGGTGCAGGCGGTCGCCGTCCTTCGCCGCCATGATGGTTTCGGCCGCCTCCTCGGCGACCTTCTTGCACATGGTGTCCGTGCCCTTGGCGTACAGGCTGGCAACATAGGACGAATCGGGGGCGGCGCCCTTGCGTTCGATCAGGGTTTCCTGGATGCGGCGGATGACTTCGAGGTCGATCATTTGTAGATTTCCTTGGGATCCTTGAGGACAGGCTCGACGTTGTGCCAGACGTCGCCTTGCAACTGGTTGAAGAAGCAGCTGCGGCGGCCGGTGTGGCAGGCAATGCCGCCGATCTGCTCGATCTTCAGCAGGACGACGTCGCTGTCGCAATCGGTGCGGATTTCCAGCACCTTCTGCGTGTGACCGGACTCCTCGCCCTTGTGCCACAGTTTTCTGCGCGACCTGGACCAGTACACCGCATGGCCTAGTTCGGCCGTCTTTTCCAGCGCGTCGCGGTTCATCCAGGCGAACATCAGGATTTCGCCGGTCCTGGCATCCTGGGCAATGGCCGGCACCAGGCCCTGCTCGTCCCACTTGACTTCATTCAGCCACTTCACACTCATAGTCTGACCTCGATGCCCTGCTTGCGCATGAATTCCTTGGCCTGGCGGACCGTATATTCGCCATAGTGAAAAATGCTCGCCGCCAGCACGGCGTCGGCGCGTCCCTGCGTCACGCCGTCGGCCAGATGTTGCAGATTGCCCACCCCGCCGCTGGCGATGACCGGAATCGTCACGGCCTCGGCGATCGCCCGCGTCAGCACCAGGTCGAAACCGTTCTTGGTGCCGTCGCGATCCATGCTGGTCAGCAGGATTTCGCCAGCGCCGAGGTCGGTGACCTGCCTGGCCCACTCGATGGCATCGATATGCGTGTTGTTGCGGCCGCCGTGGGTGAAGACCTCCCATTTGCCGGGGCCGGTCTGCTTGGCGTCGATGGCGACGACAATGCACTGGCTGCCCACCTTGGCGGCGGCATCGGCCACCAGCTGCGGATTCTGCAGCGCGGCGGTATTCATGCCGACCTTGTCGGCGCCTGCATTCAGGAGCCGACGCACGTCCTCGACCTTGCGCACCCCGCCGCCGACCGTCAAGGGGATGAATACCTCCGAGGCGACCGCCTCGACAATGTGCAGGATGATGTCGCGCTCGTCCGAACTGGCGGTGATGTCGAGGAAGGTGATCTCGTCGGCGCCCTGCTCGTCGTAGCGGCGCGCGATCTCGACCGGGTCGCCGGCATCGCGCAGGGAAACGAAATTGACACCCTTGACGACGCGTCCGGCTTTGACGTCGAGGCAGGGAATGATGCGTTTGGCGAGCATGGAACGGCTCCGGCGTGCTGCGTCGGCGCGAACTAGCGCGGGCTGCCGCAATTGTCGGCGGTCGCCTGCGCCATGCGGAAATCCAGCTTGCCCTCGTAAATGGCGCGGCCGGTGATCGCGCCCATGATGCCTTCGTCGGCAACGTCGCACAGCGCCTTGACGTCGTCCATGCTGGCGATGCCGCCGCTGGCGATCACCGGTATATGCAGCGCCTGGGCCAGCTTGACGGTCGCCTCGACATTCACGCCGGAGAGCATGCCGTCGCGGCCGATGTCGGTGTAGATGATGCCTTCGACGCCGTAGTCCTCGAATTTTTTCGCCAGGTCGATGACGTCATGGCCGGTCATCTTCGACCAGCCATCGACCGC
>CAYYHO010000121.1:3901-4957 GCA_964471725.1 uncultured Methyloversatilis sp.
GCCGACGATGATGTGGCCGGGGAAGGCCGTGCAGGCATCATGCAGGAAGCCGGGGTTCTTGACGGCCGCTGTGCCGATGATGACGTAACTGATGCCATCGTCAAGGCAGCGTTCGATGGTGTCGAGGTCGCGGATGCCGCCGCCCAGTTGCACCGGAATCTCTTCGCCGACCTCGCGCAAAATGGCCTTGATCGCCGGTTCGTTCTTCGGCTTGCCGGCAAAGGCGCCGTTCAGGTCGACCAGATGCAGGCGGCGCGCGCCCTGCTCGATCCAGTGACGCGCCATGGCGCCGGGATTCTCGGAGAACACGGTGGCATCGTCCATCGCGCCTTGCTTGAGGCGCACGCAATGCCCGTCTTTCAGGTCAATGGCAGGAATTAGCAGCATTTGAATTGGTCTTGAATGAGCAAGAGACGCGGTTTCGGAGATGGCCAGGCTTCGGCGGTAGCGGCCGGGCCGGAACTCAAATCAGGGTTGCCAGCGCATGAAGTTGTCGAGCAGGCGCAAACCGGCCGTGGCGCTTTTCTCGGGATGAAACTGGACGGCGAAGATATTAGCGCGCGCCACGGCACTGGTAAAGGGAATGCCGTACAGGGTCGAGCCGGCGATCGCTTCCGGAGTCGCCGGCTCGACGTAATAGCTATGGACAAAATAGAAGCGCGCGCCGTCGGCGATGCCGTCCCAGAGCGGATGCGCCATCGCCTGCTGCACCTCGTTCCAGCCCATGTGCGGCACCTTGAGTCGCACCCCCGCGGTGTCGAGCATCGCCGCGTCCGGGAAGTGCCGCACCTGTCCGGCGAAAATGCCCAGGCCGGCAACATCGCCTTCGTCGCTGTGTTCAAACAGCATTTGCAAGCCGATGCAGATGCCGAGGAAGGGTTTGGCCGCCGCAGACTTCACTACCGCCTCCGCGAGCCCCCGTGCCCTGAGCGCGCGCATGCAGTCCGGCATGGCGCCCTGCCCTGGCACGATGACCCGGTCGGCACTGGCGAGCACATGCGGGTCGTCGGTGACCATCACCGCGTGATCGGGTGCAACATGCTCGACGGCCTTGGC
>CAYYHO010000121.1:4967-5561 GCA_964471725.1 uncultured Methyloversatilis sp.
AACGCAGGTTGCCCATGCCGTAATCGACAATCGCAACTGTTTTCATCTGGGAATCACACAAAAAAATCGCCGGGCTTCGCCTGGATGGTTATAGGCTGCCCTTGGTCGACGGCACGACATCGCCCGCTCGCGGGTCGGCGGTGATGGCCATGCGCAGCGCCCGGGCAAATGCCTTGAAGACGGACTCCGCCTGATGGTGGGCATTGCTGCCGCGCAGGTTGTCGATATGCACCGTGATGGAGGCATGATTGACCACGGCCTGGAAGAACTCGCGGATCAGATCGACATCGAAATCGCCGATGCGGGCACGGACAAAATCGACATTGAAGGACAGACCGGGACGTCCGGAAAGATCGACCACGACACGCGACAGGGACTCGTCGAGCGGCACATAGGCGCTGCCGTAGCGCGTCAGCCCCTTCTTGTCGCCGAGCGCCTTGGCGAGCGCCTGCCCGAGCGTGATGCCGACATCTTCCACGGTGTGGTGGGCGTCGATGTGGAGATCGCCGCGCGCTTCGACCTGCAGGTCGATCAGGCCATGGCGGGCGATCTGGTCGAGCATGTGGTCGAAGAAGCCAACGCCCGTCGCCAGTT
>CAYYHO010000122.1:0-5533 GCA_964471725.1 uncultured Methyloversatilis sp.
GACCTCGCCCAGATGGCCGGCTGCGAGCCGGCCGCCGTGATCTGCGAGATCCTCAAGGACGACGGCACCATGGCCCGCCTGCCCGACCTGCTGGAATTCGCCAAGGGGCACAACCTCAGGATCGGCGCGATTTCCGACCTGATCCAGTACCGCTCCGAAAACGAAAAGCTGGTCGAATGCGTCGTCGACAAGGAGGTGAGCGGCGCCCACGGTCTATTCCGCCTGCGCGCCTTCGTCGACCTGACCAGCGGCGAGGTGCACCTGGCGCTGTCGCGCGGCGAGATCCGCCCGGAACAGGAAACCCTGGTGCGCGTGCATGAACCGGTGTCGGTGATCGACTTCCTCGACTACCGGAACCATCGCCACACCTTCAGCATCGACCAGTCCATGCAGATCATCGCCAAGGCCGGCAAGGGCGTCATCGTCCTGCTGCACCGGCGCGAAACCGGCGCGGACCTGCTCGGCACGCTGCAGGCCGACGCGAACAAGCCGGCCAGCAAATGGGACCCGCGCCTTTACGGCATCGGCGCGCAGATCTTGCGCGAAGTGGGGGTCGGCAAGATGCAACTGCTGGCCAGCCCGCGCAAGATGCCGAGCATGGCCGGCTTCGGCCTCGAAGTCTGCAGCTACCTGTCTCCGGAAGGACTCCAATCATGAGCTTTACCCCCAACGGCATCCGCGCCCCCTCCGGCGAACGCTGCGCGGACATCCAAGAAATCGAACCCGACCTCGCCGGTGCCGGCCTGGCCGTCGGCATCGTCATGGCGCGTTTCAACCACGAGGTGGGCGAGGGCCTGCTCTCGGGCTGCTGCCAGGAATTGCGCCGCCTCGGCGTGCCTGCCGCTTCCATCACGCTGGCGAGCGTGCCCGGCGCGCTGGAAATCCCGCTGACCCTGCAGACCATGGCGCAAAGCGGCAAATTCGCTGCCCTGGTCGCCCTCGGCTGTGTGATCCGCGGCGAGACCTACCATTTCGAGATCGTTTCGAACGAGTCGGCGCGCGGCGTCACCGAAGTGCAGCTGACCACCGGCATCCCGATCGCCAACGCCGTGCTGACCGTCGAGAACGACGACCAGGCGCTGGTGCGCATGCACCAGAAGGGCATGGAAGCCGCCCAGTGCGCCGTCGAGATGGCCAACCTGCTGAAAGCGGTGAAGTGAAGGAGCCGGACAAGGCGTCCGCCAAGCCCGCCGCCAAGCCGCTTTCGCCGCGCCACCGCGCGCGCGAGTTCGTCGTCCAGGGCATCTACCAGCACCTGGTCGGCGGCCAGGACGCGGCGGCGATCGTGGTGCAGGCCGAGTCGGCCAGCGGCTTCAACAAGATCAACCGCGAACTCTACGACAGCCTGCTCGCCGGCGTGCTCGGCGATGCCGCCGCCTTGCAGGCCCTGCTCGAACCGCACATCGAGCGCCCCTGGAGCGAGGTCTCGCCGATCGAGCGCAGCATCCTGCTGATCGCCGCCTGCGAACTCAAGCACCATCCCGAAACGCCGTTTCGCGTGGTCATCAACGAAGCCATCGAGCTGACCAAATCCTATGGCGGCACCGACGGCCACAAGTTCGTGAACGGCGTCATCGACAAGCTGGCGCCTTCATTGCGGCCGCATGAGTTGACTCGTTAGAATCGCCTGATGCCGACCAAGACCGAAATCCTTCACGGTGACTGCGCGCAAGAACTGCACCGCTTTCCGGATAACTTTTTCGATTTGATTGTCACTTCTCCGCCATACGCGGATCGGCGCCAACATACTTACGGTGGCATCAAGCCCGAGCAATATGTCGATTGGTTTCTACAGCGCTCTTCCGAGCTCCTCCGCGTGCTCAAGCCTACAGGCTCGTTCATTCTCAATATCAAGGAAAAAGCAGAAAACGGCGAGCGTCACACCTATGTGCTCGAATTAATTCTAGCCATGCGGCAGCAAGGCTGGCTATGGACCGAGGAATATATTTGGCACAAACGCAATTGTTATCCTGGCAAGTGGCCAAACCGTTTCCGTGATGCCTGGGAACGCTGCCTGCATTTCACCAAATCGAGAAAGTTCAAGATGAATCAGGAGGCGGTTATGGTGCCCATGGGCGATTGGGCCAATGCGCGCCTCAAATCGCTAGGAAAAAACGACGTGGTCCGGTTCGACTCCCAGGTCGGCAGCGGGTTTGGGAAGAATATTGCCAACTGGGCCCAACGGTCGATGGCTTATCCGACTAATGTCCTGCACCTTGCCACCGAGTGTGGAAATAAAAATCATAGCGCTGCCTTCCCGCGTGCTTTGCCCGATTGGTTCATCAGGCTATTTACCGACGAAGGCGACTGGGTTCTAGATCCTTTTTCCGGCTCGGGCACGACCTTGCAGGTCGCCCGTTCATTGGGCAGAAATGCCGTTGGAATTGACGTCCTTCTAGATTACTGTGAAATGGCACGCGAATCCGTGCTCGGTAATCAATATCAACTATTGGAGGAACGCGCCCGCTATGCCGTTGAACAGAAAACAACTGACGGAGTTCATCGAAAAAAACATCCCGAGCTTTCATCAGAAAAGGTTAGAAAGCCTCGCCGCGCTAAAGCTTGACAAAGTTCTCGGCCGAAAAAATCCTTATCTGTTCAAGGCCAAACATATCGAGACAGTCGGAGAATTGGTCAAGCAGTTGCTCGATGCGCATCTATCCTCCCAGGAAGAAACTGTTTTTGGCGACTTTCTCGAAACTTTGGCAATTTATGTTTGCCAGAAAGCTTATGGCGGTCGTAAGTCGGCGACCGAGGGCATAGATCTGGAGTTCGACCGTGATGGTCGGCGTTACATCGTTTCGATCAAATCCGGTCCCCACTGGGGAAATGCCAGTCAGATAAAGAAAATGCGCGAATATTTTCGTCAGGCGCGCAAGATAGTCGGCAACAAACATCACCTCCTTGCCGTCAATGGGTGTTGCTATGGGCGGGACAGCAAACCTGACAAGGGTGACTACCTGAAACTGTGCGGACAACCCTTTTGGGAACTTGTTTCGGGCAACGATTCCATGTATCAAGATATCGTCGAACCGCTTGGCCATCGCGCAAAAGTAAGAAATGAGGACTTCGGCAAAGAGTATGCAAAGGTTGCCAACCGTTTTACTGCCGAGTTCATCCGCGATTACTGCACGGAGGAAGGGGCCATCGACTGGGAAAAAATCGTGGCTTTCAACTCGGCAACGATCAAGCCCAAGATGTCGAAACGCGGCAAGCAACAATAATCTGCATGCCCTCCGAGTTCGCCCTCATCGAGCGGTATTTCCGCCGCGCCCCGCGTGATCCGGCGCACACCGTGCTCGGCGTCGGCGACGACGCGGCGCTGGTGCGCCCCAGTCCCGGCTGCGAACTGGTGATCTCCACCGACATGCTGGTGGCGGGCGCCCACTTCCTGCCGGACACCGATGCCGCCGACCTCGGCTGGAAAACCCTGGCGGTGAATGTCTCCGATCTCGCGGCGATGGGTGCGACGCCGCGCTGGGCGCTGCTGGCGGCGGCCCTGCCGGAAGTCCGCGAAGACTGGCTGGAAGAGTTCACGCGCGGGCTGCATGCCTGCGCGGAAGCTTTCGGCATCGACCTGATCGGCGGCGACACCACCCGGGGGCCGATGAATTTCTGCGTGACGATCTTCGGCGAGGTGCCCATTTTGGACAATAAGGGCCGGGCGCTGCTGCGTTCCGGCGCGCACCCCGGCGACGAAATCTGGGTTTCCGGCGCCCCCGGCCGCGCCGCGCAGGGACTCGCGCACCTGCAGGGCCGCCGCGCACTGCCGGAGCCGCTCCGCGCCGAGTGCATCGCCGCACTGCAGCGGCCGCAGCCGCGCATCGCCCTTGGTCTGGGACTGCAGGGGCTGGCGACGGCGGCGATCGACGTCTCCGACGGCCTGCTTGCCGACCTCGGCCATGTCCTCCAAGCCTCCGGCGTCGGCGCGACGCTGCGCCTCGCCGTCCAGCCAGCGCCGACTTTTGCGGATGAATGCTTTCTCGCCGGCGGCGACGACTACGAACTGCTGTTCACCGCCCCGGCCGGGCGCCATGAGGAAGTGCTCGCTCTCGGCGCATCCCTCTCCCTGCCGCTCACCTGCATCGGCCGCTGCGAAGCCGGCGAAGCCGGCCGGCTCGCCGTCCTGACCCTGGATGGCGCGCCCGTCGCCGTCTCGCGGCGCGGCTACGACCACTTTTCATCATGAAGATCAAGCGCTCGCCGCCCCCGCCCCTTGCCTTCCTCTGGCGCCACCCGGCGCACCTGATCGCCTGCGGCTTCGGCAGCGGGCTGGCGCCGTTCGCCTCCGGCACCTTCGGCACGCTGTTCGCCTGGGCCAGCTATCCGCTGCTGCGCCAGCTGCTGCCGGACGACGCCACCTTCGCCGTCTTCCTGCTGCTGGCCTTCGCGCTCGGCGTCACCGCCTGCCAGATCGCCGGCCGCGCGCTCGGCGTGGTCGACCACGGCGCCATCGTCTGGGACGAGATCGTGCCGTTCTGGGCGGTGCTGCTGCTGACGCCCGACACGCTGGCGTGGCAGGCGGCGGCTTTCGTCGCCTTCCGCTTCTTCGACGTCTTCAAGCCGCCGCCGGCGGACTTCTTCGACACCCGGGTGAAGAACGGCCTCGGCGTGATGATGGACGACGTCGTCGCGGCCGGCTACACGCTGCTGGCGCTGGCGCTCGGCAAGGCGCTGCTGGACCGCCTGCTCTGATGGACCCGGACCTCGTCGCCCTCTCGGCAGCCGTCGGCGCCGCCTGCAGCGCCCGCGGTTTGACCATCGCCAGCGCCGAATCCTGCACCGGCGGCTGGGCGGCCCAGGTCATCACGCACACGGCCGGCAGCTCGGCCTGGTTCGAGCGCGGCTTCGTCACCTATGCAAACGCCGCAAAAACGGATATGCTTGGTGTTCGTATGGACACCATAGACACATTCGGCGCGGTCAGCCTCGAAACGGCGGCGGAAATGGCGGCGGGCGCCCTGCGCCATTCGCAGGCCCGCGTGGCATTCGCCATCACCGGCATCGCCGGGCCCACGGGTGGCTCACCGGACAAGCCTGTGGGGTCCGTATGCTTCGGCTGGTGCTTCAAGGGAGGAACGCCGTCCCGCGAGCGCCGACTTTTCACCGGCGACCGCGAGGCGATCCGCCGCCAGGCCGTGATCCACGCCTTGTCCGGCCTGCTGCAGCGCATCGGCGACCAGCCACAACCGTAACTTTTTCAGGGAGAACACATGGACGACAACAAGGCCAAGGCACTGCAAGCAGCGCTGGCGCAGATCGAGAAGCAGTTCGGCAAGGGTTCCATCATGAAGATGGGCGAGGGCCTCGCCACGGATGACCTGCAGACCGTGTCCACCGGCTCGCTCGGGCTGGACATCGCGCTCGGCATCGGCGGCCTGCCGCGCGGCCGCGTGGTGGAAATCTACGGGCCGGAATCCTCCGGCAAGACCACCCTCTGCCTGCATGTCGTCGCCGAGATCCAGAAGGCAGGCGGCGTCGCCGCCTACATCGACGCCGAGAACGCGCTCGATCCCAGCTATGCCGCCAAGCT
>CAYYHO010000123.1:0-5509 GCA_964471725.1 uncultured Methyloversatilis sp.
CTGGAAGAGCCCATCGAATTCGTTTTCAGAAACAAGAAATCCGTCGTCAACCAGCGCGAGGTCGGCGTCGACACGCGCGACTTCCAGATCGCCCTGAAGAACGCCCTGCGCCAGGCGCCGGACTGCATCTTCATCGGCGAGATCCGCGACAAGGAAACCATGACGCAGGCCATCGCCTACGCGCAAACCGGCCACCTGTGCCTGGCCACGCTGCACGCCAACAACAGCTACCACTCGATGAGCCGCATCATCAGTTTCTACCCGCTGGAAAACCGTTCCGCGCTGCTCTCCGACCTGTCGGTGACACTGCGCAGCATCATTTCGCAGCGCCTGGTGAAGAAACCCGACGGCACGCGCACCCCGGCGGTCGAGATCATGCTCAATTCACGCTACATCGCCGAACTGATCGAAAAAGGCGACCTCAGCGGCATCAAGGAGGCGATGGAGCAGAGCCTCTCGCCCGGCGCGCAAACTTTCGAGCAATCCCTCTACGCGCTCTGCAAGTCCGACACCATCACGCTCGACGAAGCGCTCGCCCATGCCGACTCGGCCAACAACCTGCACTGGCTCATCAACAACGCCGGTGAAAGCCGCAAGCTGGGCGACCGCCCCCTTGCACCGGCGGCGCCCGCCGAGGCCGAGGCCAGCACCTCCGCCAGCGGCGCGATCTTCTCGAAATTCACCATGAAGATGGACTGATGGCACGCCCCCCTTCCCCCCCCTCGCGGGGGGTTCTCGCTAGTTCGCTACGCTCAGTCATTACGGGGTGCGTTTTTTTGTGGTCGGTGCGGATTTCGGCTGGCGCCGCGTGCCGCGTTTGCTTGGGGCGGCCCGACGCAAACGCTACGCCGACATTTGCCAAATGACTCCTACCCTCGAACTCGCCAAGGCCCTGCTTGCCCGCCGTTCGATCACCCCCGCGGATGGTGACTGCCTCGCGCTTGTCGCCGCGCGCCTGGAGCCGCTCGGCTTCGTCTGCGAACGGCTCGACAGCAGCGGGCCGACCGGTCGCGTCGGCAACCTCTGGGCGCGCTACGGCACTGCCAGGCCGCTGGTGGCCTTCGCCGGCCATGTCGATGTCGTGCCGCCCGGCCCCGTCGACCAGTGGCACAGCGATCCCTTCGCGCCCAGCGAGCGCGACGGCATGCTCTACGGCCGCGGCGCGGCCGACATGAAAACCTCGGTGGCCGCCGCCGTGGTCGCCGCCGAACAATTGCTGGCCGACGGCAGCCAGCCGAAAGGTTCGCTCGCCTTCCTGCTCACTTCCGACGAAGAAGGCGACGCCACCGACGGCAGCGTGCGCGTGGTCGAGGCCCTGCAGGCGCGCGGCGAAACCATCGACTGCTGCATCGTCGGCGAGCCGACCTCGGTGACGCGCCAGGGCGACACGATCAAGAATGGCCGCCGCGGCTCGCTGTCCGGCAGGCTGGTCATCAGGGGCGTCCAGGGCCACGTCGCCTATCCCGAGAAGGTCAGGAACCCGATCCACCAGGCGGCGCCGGTGCTTGCCGAACTCGCCGCGACGCGCTGGGATGACGGCAACGCCTTCTTTCCGCCCACCAGCTTTCAGATTTCCAACATCCATGGCGGCACCGGCGCCGGCAATGTCGTGCCCGGCGCGCTCGCAATCCAGTTCAACTTCCGCTTCTCCACCGCCAGCACCGCCGACAGCCTGCAGGAGCGCGTGCACGCCCTCCTTGACCGCCACCAGCTGGAGTACGAACTGGACTGGCAACTCGGCGGCCGCCCCTTCCTCAGCCAGCCCGGCCGCCTCGTCGGCGCGCTGGGCGCCGCCATCCTGGCCGAGACCGGCATCGTCCCGGAACTGTCCACCACCGGCGGCACCTCCGACGGGCGTTTCATCGCCGACATCTGCCCCGAGGTGGTCGAATTCGGTCCGGTGAATGCCACGATCCACAAGATCGACGAATGCGTGCCGCTGGCCGACATCGAACCGCTGACCCGCATCTACGCCGCCACTTTCCGCAGCCTGCTCACCTGAGCTGTGCCGTCCCGCCAGCGCCGACTTTTTCCATGACCGAATCCCTGCTCGACGATCTCATCACCGTGCGCGACTGGCTGCGCTGGGGCACCAGCCGCTTCCTCGAAGCGAAGCTGTTCTTCGGCCACGGCTGCGACAATGCCCATGACGAAGCGGCCTGGCTGGTGCTCGCCGCCCTGCACCTGCCCCCCGACACCCTGGCGCCCTACCTGGATGCCCGCCTGACCCGCAACGAACGCCTGGCGGTCCTCGAACTGCTGCAGCAGCGCATCGCCCGCCGCATACCCGCCGCCTACCTGACGCACGCGGCCTGGCAGGCCGGCTTGCGCTTTTACGTCGATGAGCGCGTGCTGATCCCGCGCTCCTATTTCGCCGATCTGCTGGTCGAGGGTTTCGCGCCGTGGATCGAGGATGCGGAAGGCATCGCCAGCGCGCTCGACCTGTGCACCGGCTCGGGCTGCCTCGCCATCCTGATGGCGCACGCCTTTCCGCACGCCAAGATCGATGCCGCCGACATTTCCGCTGAGGCGCTGGCCGTCGCCCGGCGCAACGTCGACGACTACGACCTGAAAAAACGCGTGCGCTTGGTGCAGGGCGACCTGTTCGCCGGGCTGGGCAAGCGCCGCTACGACTTCATCCTCAGCAACCCGCCCTACGTCACCACGGCAGCCATGCACGCGCTGCCGGCCGAATACCGGCACGAACCGGCGAATGCGCTGGCCGCCGGCGCCGACGGCCTCGACATCGTGCGCCGCATCCTGGCCGGCGCATCCAGACACCTGAAGCCGCAGGGCCTGCTCGCCATCGAGGTCGGCCACAACCGCGCCCTCGTCGAGGCCGCCTTCCCCGACCTGCCGCTCACCTGGCTCGACAGCCCCGGCGGCGAGGGCAAGATCTTCCTGCTGCGTCGCGCGGATCTCGGATCAGTTACCGTAAGCGCCGACCACCAGGAAAACTGACAGCACGGCGAGCAGCAGTTCGGCAGCGATGGCTGCCCAACACGCCGCTGCCAGCGGCGCGTCGCCCAAGCCGCGAAAGCGCAGCGACCAGATGTACTGCACCAGGGCGATGCGCGGCCGCACGCCGGTGCCCAGGGTGGCGCTGGGGCGGCCCAGCGCATCCCAGACCGCGCCATGGCGGGCTTGCAGGCGGCCGATGATCCACGCCCCGTTAGCCAGCGAGAAGACGAGCACGGCCGCCAGGGCGAACAGGAGCAGCGGCACGGTCATCGCAGCGCCACGGCGGGATTGAGCGTGTACAGTCCGGTCAGGCTGGCCTGCGCGAGGACATGGCCCTGCAGGGCGACACGCACCTGCTGGCCGGTGAACTTCCCTTCCAGCGGCAGTTTCGCACTATCGAGGGCGAAGACCGTGAACACGTAGCGGTGGCGCAACTCGTCGTTCCACGGCGGGCAGGGACCGTCGTAACCGTAGTAGTCGCCGCACATGTCGCGGTCGCCGGCGAACCAGCCGGTGTAGTCGTTGATGCCCTGCCGCGTCCCCTGCGGCGTCGCCGGGCCGGCCTTGCCGCGCGGCGTGACGCCCTGTGCATACTCCCCGGCGGCGATTTCCGTGCAACTCGCCGGCAGGTCGACCAGCACCCAGTGGAAGAAGTCGATGCGCGGCAGGTTCGCCGACACGCTGCGGCCTTCCCGATTGACATCATCGCCGCGGCTGGGAACATCCGGATCGTGGCAGATGACGACGAAGGATTTCGTCGCGGCGGGAAAGTCGCGCCAGGCCAGCTGCGGATTGCGGTTGCCGCCCAGGCACACATGGTGCGCCGCTGCGGGGATGCAGAAGGCGAAATCGCCGGGAATCCCGTGGTTGTCGTTGAAGCTGGTGCTGGTCAGTTGCATGACATACCCTCCTCCTGAAAATCAGAATTTCTCTTCGGGGCGCAGGAAACGCCATTGCCCCGGCGGCAAGTCGCCCAGCATCACCCGCCCGATGCGCACGCGCTTGAGGCCGGTGACCCGCAGGCCGACCAGTTCGCACATGCGGCGGATCTGGCGCTTCCTGCCTTCCTTGAGAAGGAAACGCAGCTGGTCTTCGTTTTGCCAGCCGACACGGGCGCGGCGCAGCGGCCGGCCATCGAGGCTCAGCCCATGGTTCAGCAGGGCCAGTCCGCGTTCGTCGAGCCGTCCCTCCACGCGCACCAGATACTCCTTCTCGATGTCGCTGTCGGCACCGATCAACTGGCGCGCGACACGGCCGTCCTGAGTCAGCACCAGCAGCCCGGTCGAATCGATGTCGAGCCGGCCGGCGGGCGCCAGCCCCTTGAGGATGGCCGGGCGGAAGCGGCGCGGGTCGGCAACCGCCTGGTTCTCCGGCTTCACCAGCACCACGGCGGGCTGGTGCCCATCCTCGGCCTGGCCCGAGACGAAGCCGACCGGCTTGTGCAGCAGCACGGTGGCGAGTTCGGCCTGGCGGTTCTGCGCCCGGGCGGCCAGTTCGATCTTCGCATCCGGCGCGGCCCGCGTGCCGAGCTGGGTAACCTGCTCGCCATTCACATAGACCAGGCCGCGTTCGATGTAGGCATCGGCCTCGCGCCGCGAGCAGAGGCCGCGCTCGGCCAGCAGCTTGGAAATGCGCACGCCGGCTGGCGCGGCCATTGCGACAGGAGCGACGAGCGGCTGGGAGGCGGCGCGCCGGACCACAGGGGTGCGCAGCTTCGGGCGCGGGGGGACGGTATCATCCATGGCCACGCATTTTAAACTCCCCGGCCCAACATGCTCAGTTACCGCCACGTCTTCCATGCCGGCAATCACGCCGACGTCCTCAAGCACAGCGTTTTGCTGGCGATACTGGCCTACTTCAACCAGAAGGACAAACCCTACTGGGTGATCGATACCCATGCCGGCGCCGGCGGCTACCGCTTCGATGCCGGCCGGGCGAAGCAGCATGCCGTGCAGCACAATCCCGAATACGCCGACGGCATCGGCCGGCTGTGGTCACGGACCGACCTGCCGCCGCCGCTGGCCGACTATGTCGCCGCGGTGCGCTGCGACAACCCGGACGGCCAGTTGCGGCGCTACCCCGGTTCGCCTTTGCTCACCGTGCGCCTGCTGCGCAAGCAGGATCGCCTGCGGCTGTTCGAACTGCACCCGGCCGACGTGCGCCTGCTCGGCGAAGCGGTCGCCGCGGTCGCTGCGGATGCCAGGCGGCAGGTGGCGATCCGCCAGGAAGACGGCTTCACCGGCCTGCAGGCCCTGCTGCCGCCGCCCACCCGGCGCGGCCTGATCATCATCGACCCGGCCTACGAGGACAAACGCGACTATGGCCGCGTCGTCACGGCTTTGAAGGAAGGGCTGAAACGGTTCGCCACCGGCACCTACCTGATCTGGTATCCGCTCCTGCAGCGCAACGAAAGCCTGCAACTGGCCGACCGGCTGAAGAAGCTCGCCCCGGACTGGCTCAGCGTCACGCTGAGCGTCAGGGCGCCCGCCCCGGAAGGACTCGGCATGCACGGCAGCGGCGTGTTCATCGTCAATCCGCCGTGGACGCT
>CAYYHO010000124.1:0-5485 GCA_964471725.1 uncultured Methyloversatilis sp.
GGCAGAGCCCCGGACTGCTGCTCACCGGCGGCATCGCCGCGCTGGTCTATGCCTACCTGGCGCGCTTCCTGGCGATCGCCCTGCACACGGTCGAATCCGGCCTGCAGCGCGTCACGCCGAGCATGGATGCCGCCGCCAAAAGCCTCGGCTGCGGCCCCGTCGAATCGCTGCGCCGCGTGCACCTGCCGCTGCTGCGCGGCAGCCTGTTTTCCGCCGGCCTGCTGGTGTTCGTCGATGTCATGAAGGAACTGCCGGCCACGCTGGTGATGCGCCCCTTCAACTTCGACACGCTGGCGACGCAGACCTTCACGCTGGCCTCCGACGAACGCCTCGCGGAAGCCTCCACGGCGGCGCTGGCGATCGTCGCCGTCGGGCTGCTGCCGGTCATGTTGCTGGCACGCCAGATCGCCGCGGGGCGCAGCGCGAAGACGGCGTGCTGACCGGCTGAAAGCCACTCAATCGGGTGTTACCTTGCGCGTTACTTCGGTGCATACTTGCGTCCTCATCGATGGACACTCCGGGCAGGTTTGGAGGTCCGACAAGATGCCGTGCCGATTGGAGGAAGCTGGTCATGACAGAAATTCATTTCTTGGTTGAAGAGGCTCCCGAAGGCGGGTTTATCGCCCGCGCCGTGGGCGCCGATATATTTACCGAGGCAGACGATCTGGCCGATCTGCATGCACAGGTGAGGGATGCCGTGCGCTGTCATTACGATGAGGACAAACGACCGGCCATGATCCGTCTCCACATCACGCGCGAAGAGGCGCTTGCTGCATGAGGCTGCCGCGCGACCTGACCGGTCGAGACCTCATTCGTCTACTGGAGAAGCTTGGCTACCGGCCCACTCGGCAGGCGGGCAGCCTTCCATCCGCCGTCCCGCCAGCGCCGACTTTGCTGGACAGTCCTGCCGCCTGGCCGTTCCCGTGGTGATGACCGCTGCATCGCGTTGCGCTCCAAACCCGTTTTAAACCGGCATGGTGTGCCGGGCGTCTCTGTTTTGAAGATGGGCGCCCGCGTGGGCGCGGGTTCGGAATCGATTGGCGGCAGCTTGGTGGCGGCGCGATGACACGTCAATATGTCGAAGGTCTGGGGTGCCAAGCGTAGCAAAACAATGGGCAGCGAACCCTCAAGCCAGCTGAACGATCTGGTTCAATACGGCGCACACCTCGACGAAGCGCGAGTCGTCCAGGCGTTTCATTGGATGTGGCGCAGCCTCACGCACTTTCCAGTCGAATGATTTGGGCTGGTGACAAAGAACATAACTGGTCTTGCCAGTTTTCGCGCGCCCCGCCTTGCCGGCAACGACGGCAAACGGGTTGTCGGCGTTGTATTCCGCCGTGGTCATCGGCAGACCGATGACCAGCGCGGTGCGTTGGTTGAAGTTCTTCGGCGAGAGCACCAGAAATGGATGTCGATCGCGCATTTCGCGTCCCGCCTGCGGATTGCAGTCAATCCAGATGATGTCCTGCCGCTCGGGCGCCCAGCCCGTTTTTGCGCGCGTGCTTACCACTGCTCGACGCCGAGGGCTGCGCTCGCCATCGCCTCGCCGCCATGGCGGGCAGGATCGTAACGCGCCAGCCGTTGCTCCAGTGTCACCGGAGCATCTTCTACCGGCGTGATGATCACCCGCCCCTGCTCGACAGCCACGCGCACGCGCTGGTCGGCATGCAGATGCGCTGCCCGTGCCACCGCCGCCGGCAATCGCACGCCCAGATTGTTGCCCCAGTTTTTGATATCGAGAACTGCTTCGGTCATGATTAGCCACGCATTGTTTATACGACGTATAGACACTACCCGGATTGGCCCGCAGCGTCAATCTGGCGCAGGCAATTAAATGAGCCTGGCCCCTTTAAATCAAATGAGCCTGGCCCCTTTAAATCCTTTAAATCGGCCTTTAATCGCTTTAAATCGGCAAGGCTGCCTGAGATCGATTAGGCGTGATGCAGCGGCTGAACCGCCAGCCGCATGCCCATGGCTCGCAGGATGGCAGATAGCGTTTTCAGTTCAGGATTGCCCCGCTCTGAAAGTGTTCGGTACAGGGTATGCGCATTCACCTCTGCCTGCCGCGCAACCTCCTGAACGCCGCCGAACGCCTTGCTAAGGCTACGCAAGGCAAGCATGAGGTCAGTTTCGTCACCGTCAGTAAGGACTGAATTCAGGTACTCCGCAGCCAGGTCGGGGTCGGCACGGAACATCTCGACAGTCGCTTCGTCATGTGTGCGATGTGCTTTAGTCATTTCGCTTCTCCCAATCTTTCAGTAGTCGAATTGCCCGCTCGATGTCGCGGCTTTGCGATTTCTTGTCGCCGCCACACGTCAGCAGGATTACCATTCCCCCTACATTGGCGTAATACACCCGATAGCCGGCACCGATATCAATACGCAGTTCGCTGATGCCATCCCGCACTGGTTCGTGGTCACCAGATAGCCCCACCTCGATCCTGGCCACCCGCCTGATGATCGCTACCTTGGCCACCCGGTCACGAAGGCCATCCAGCCAAGACTGGTAGATGTCGTTCCCGTTTTCATCGAGGTAATGGACCACTTGGTGCATGAGCTGATATTAGCTTATAAGCGAATCATCCGCAAGGCGCAAACACACTGTTGGTCGAGTAGAAACACATGGAGGTAGGATCGACTTCAATGAAAAGATCAAAGGGGCCAGGCCTGATTTCCTCACGCCGCCATCCTCCACGAATCGTTCGCGCCATTGCCGTCTCGCCAGCGCCCCCCGGCAGACCCGCCTGCCGCACGGCGTAAACGCAGGACGGCGCCGGGCAACGGTGTTCCGCTGCCCGGCGTTTTCTGCTCGACCGCCTTGTTGCGCAGTAGCTTCATCAGCGCCGACTTTTACCGCCAGCCGACGCGGTCGTAGATCTTCTGCGCGAGGGCGGCGTTCTTCGCCAGGGTGCCGATCGGCAGCGTGTCGGCCTTGTATTTGCCCAGCGCGGCGAGGGCCTCGTTGCTGGTCTTGACGCCCGGCACGACGGGCGATTCGTTGTTGCCGTCGGCGAAGTACACCTGGGCCTGGTCGGAGGCGAGGTATTCGAGGAACTTCACCGCGGCGCCCTTGTTCGGCGCGGTCTTCAGCATGCCGCCGCCGGAGATGTTGATGTGCACGCCCTGCGACTGCTGGTTCGGCCAGATGATGCCGACCTTGTCGACGATGGCGCGGTCTTCCGGCTTGTCCGAGCGCATCAGGCGCACCAGGTAGTAGGTGTTGGAGATCGCCACGCCGCATTCACCGGCCGCCACCGCCTTGATCTGGTCGGTGTCGCCGCCCTTGGCAGGACGCGCGAAGTTGGCGAACACGCCCTTGGCCCAGGCTTCGGCCTTCTGTTCGCCGAGGTGCGCGATCAGCGAGGAAAGCAGCGAGAGGTTGTAGGGATGCGAACCCGAGCGGCTGCAGACCTGGTTCTTGAACTTCGGCCCGGCCAGGTCTTCGTAGTTGCGCAGGTCGGCCGGGTTGATGGTGGCCTTGTTGTAGATCATTGTGCGGGCGCGCGTGGAAAAGGCGAACCAGTCGCCGGTGCGCAGGTGGGCGGGGATGCGCGCATCGAGGACGGCGGACTTCACCGGGGCGAACAGGCCGAGTTCGTCGGCCTTGGCGAGGCGGGCGGCATCGACGGTGAGGAACACGTCGGCCGGGCTGTGCGCGCCTTCGTTCTTGATGCGCTCGAGCAGTTCGTCCTCCTTGGCCTCGATGCGGTTGATCTTGATGCCGGTCTGCTTGGTGAAGTTGGCGTAGAGGGCTTCGTCGGTCTGGTAATGGCGCGCCGAGTAGAGGTTGAGCTCCTTGTCGGCGGCATGGAGGGCCGGGCTGACGAGGGCGGCGAGCAGCAGGGAAAGGGCGGTGAGTCGCATGGAAGGCTCCGGATAAGGGTGAAGGATGGATGGCGGAAAAAAATGTGAACGCCTGCATCATATCAGAATAAGAATGATTCGCAATAACATTAATGAGTGCGCCCATGAGGCAGGGTGATGCGCTCTGCACACGGCGGCCGTTGTCAGCCTGGCGTCAGGTTGTCCAGGCTCGCTTGGCTATAATCGGACGAAATTCAAGGCCATTGCGAGGAGTTGTCCATGAGCTTCAAGGCTTATCTCATTCAGCAAAACGACGGCAGGATTTCCGCCGATTTCGTCGCCATGCAGGAAGACCAGCTCGATGCGGGCGAGGTGACGATCGCGGTGGCCTGGTCGGGGGTCAACTACAAGGATGCCCTTGCCGCGACCGGCGCCGGCCGCATCATCCGGCGCTTTCCCTGCGTCGGCGGCATCGACCTGGCCGGCACGGTGGTGAAGAGCGACGCTCCCGCCTTCAAGCCGGGCGATGCAGTGCTGGCGACCAGCTACGACATCGGCGTCGCCCATCATGGCGGCTTTGCCGAAGCCGCGCGCATTCCGGCCGCCTGGGTGGTCAAGCTGCCCGCCGGGCTGAGCCTGCGCGACGCCATGGCGCTCGGCACGGCCGGCTTCACCGCCGGTCTGGCGGTGGTGCGCATGGAGCACGAAGGCCTCAAGCCCGAGAACGGGCCGGTGGTGGTGTCCGGCGCGACCGGCGGGGTGGGCAGCATCGCCGTCGAAATCCTCGCCAAACGCGGCTACCCGGTGCATGCGCTGACCGGCAAGGCCGATGCCGGCGACTACCTCAAGCAGCTGGGCGCCAGCGCGGTGCTGCTGCGCGACAGCCTCGACCTCGCCAAGATCAAGCCGCTCGACAAGGCGCAGTGGGCCGGCGCGGTCGACAACCTGGGCGGCGACGTGCTGTCCTGGATGGCCAGCACCATGCAGATCGGCGGCACGCTGGCGAGCATCGGCCTGGCGGCCAGCATGGAGTTCAAGACCACGGTGGCGCCGTTCATCCTGCGCGGCGTGTCGCTGCTCGGCATCGATTCGGTGAATTGCCCGATGCCGGTGCGCGCCGAGGTCTGGCGCCGCCTCGGCAGCGACCTGAGGCCGGACAAGGTGATCGCCCAGGCGCACGAAATCGCCTTTGCCGACCTGCCCGGGGCGTTCGACGATTTCCTCAAGGCGCGCGTCAAGGGGCGTGTCCTCGTCAGGATCCAGTAGTCAAAAAATCGACAGGGGAGTGAGCATGACGAAATACCAGGACTTCTACCGCCGTTCGATCGACGACCGCGACGCCTTCTGGCAAGAGCAGTCCGCGCTGATCGACTGGCAGACGCCGCCGCAGACGATCTGCGATTACAGCAGGCCGCCCTTCGTCAAATGGTTCTCCGGCGGCCGGCTCAACCTCTGCCATAACGCCGTCGACCGTCATGCCGCCAGTCGCCCGGACGACCGCGCGCTGATCTACATCTCCACCGAAACCAACACCGAGAAGGTCTACAGCTTCGCCGAGCTGAAGGCCGAAGTGATGCGCATGGCGGCGATCATGCAGAGCCTGGGCGTGCAGAAGGGCGACCGCGTCCTGATCTACATGCCGATGATCGCCGAGGCGACCTTCGCGATCCTCGCCTGCGCGC
>CAYYHO010000125.1:0-5470 GCA_964471725.1 uncultured Methyloversatilis sp.
TGAGGATGCCGCCGAGCGCGGCGAACTGCTCGCCCAGCGTCTCGCGATGGCTGCCGACCGGTTTCTCGGGAGTGGCGAAGATCAATGCCGACACCAGCAGGGCCAGCACGGCCAGGGCAATGAATATGCCGCGCCAGCCGACGACCGGCAATGCCCAGCCGAGCGGCGTGGTGGCGGTGAGCGCGCCCAGGCCGCCGGCCGCCATCACCGCCGCGTTGAGCGAGGCCTGGCGCTCGGCCGGAAACCAAAGCGAGAAGGCCTTGAAGCTCGCCATCAGGCAGGCCGACACGCCCAGCCCGATCAGCGCCCGGCCGCCGGCAAGCCCGGCGAGGCTGCCGCTCAGGGCGAAGACCAGTGCGCCGAGCGCCGCGATGACCAGCAGGCCGGCTTCCACCCTGCGTGGCCCGTATCGGTCGAGCAGGATGCCGAGCGGCAGCTGGAAGGCGCCGAAGGCGAGCAGGTAGGCGGCGGTCAGCAGGCCGAGATCGGCCGCCGACAGCCCCAGGTCCTGCGTGAGCTCCGGCGAGATGACCGCATTCGCGTTGCGCAGCAGGTAGGAGAGGAAATAGCCGGCGGCAAAGGGCGCGAAGACGCGCCGCCAGACACTGATGGAAGGCAGCGTGGTCACGCGACCCCGTGCTCGGCGAGAAAATCCCTGACCCAGTGCGTGGCGCGCGCGCCGGAGAAACGTGCCCTGACCTCGCCGCCGACGAACAGCAGCACGGTCGGGAAACCCTTGAGGCCGTAGCGCCCGGCCAGCTTCATGTTGTCGCCCTCATCCACCTCGACGGTGGCCAGCCTGATGCGGCCCGCCAGTTCCCCGGTGACGCGTTCCAGCGCCGGCGTCAGCGCGAGGCAGGGCGGGCACCACGCGGCCCAGAAGTCGACCATCACCGGAATGGAGTGCGAGGCGGCGATGACTTCCTCGCCAAAGGCCTCCAGCCCGGTGGCGAAGATGGCTGCGGTTGGGCCATTCCCGTCCGCAGGCGCGGCCATTGCGGCGTGCGCGCAGTCGCCATGCTGCGGCGCTGCAGGTAGGCAGGCGAACTCTGGTGACAAGGCGACACTCCTCGAAATTATTGTTCCAGCGGCCACAACCAGGCCGCGCCCCGCACGCCGGACGAATCGCCGTGGCGGTTTTTGACCAGCCGCGTGGCGACCGTGTCGGAGAACACATGCGCGCCCCACAGGCCGGGCACGCGATCATACAACCGGTCGAGGGCGGAAAGACCGCCGCCGAGCACGATCACGTCCGGATCGAGAATATTGATGACCCCGGCCAACGCCCGCGCCAGCCGCTGCTCGTAGCGCGTCATGGCGGCCGGGTTGTCGGCGCCGCCGTCGGCCGCCAGCGCCGGGCCGCTGAGGAAGGTCTCGATGCAGCCGTGTCGGCCGCAATAGCAGGGCGGCCGGACAGCTTCGTCGCCGGGCATGGGATTGTGGCCCCACTCGCCGGCAATCGCATTCGCGCCGGCGCGCACCTTGCCATCGACGACGATGCCGCCGCCGACCCCGGTGCCGAGGATGACGCCGAACACCACCGGCGCGCCCGCTGCCGCGCCGTCGGTGGCTTCCGACAGCGCGAAGCAGTTGGCATCGTTGGCGAGCCGCACCGGGCGACCCAGCGCGTTTTCGAGGTCACGCCGCAGCGGCCGGCCGATCAGCCAGGTCGAATTGGCGTTCTTGATCAGCCCGTCGTGCAGCGATTCCGCGCCAGGGATGCCGACGCCCAGGCTCGCCTTCTCCGTGCTGGCGGCGGCCCGGCCCCCCGCCGTCCCGCCAGCGCCGACTTTTTGCTCGGCATGGCGCACCAGGCCGGCGATGGCCGCCACGGTGCCGGCATAGTCGTCGCGCGGCGTCGGAATCCGCTCGCGCAGCAGCGTGCAGCCATCGTCGGCAAGCGCGACGATCTCGATCTTGGTGCCGCCGAGGTCGACGCCCAGACGCATCTCAGGCCGCCGGCCCGGCCGCGAATAGCCTGAAAGACCTCACTCCACGGCAGCGTCGCTGACGTAGGGATTGCTCTCGCGCTCTTCGCCGAAGGTCGAGGTCGGCCCGTGTCCCGGAATGAAGGTGAAATCGTCGCCAAGCGGAAACAGCTTGCCGCGCACCGAACGCACCAGGCTGCCGGCATTGCCGCCCGGAAAGTCGGTGCGGCCGATCGAGCCGGCGAACAGCACGTCGCCGACGATGGCCAGCTTCGACGGCTTGTGGATGAAGCAGACATGGCCGGGCGTGTGGCCGGGCGTGTGCAGCACCTCGAGCGTCAGGCCGCCGACCGTCACGCTGTCGCCGTCTTCCAGCCAGCGGTCGGGCATGAAGGCCGCCGTGGTCGGGAAGCCGAAGCTGCTGCATTGCTCCGGCAATTGCTCCAGCCAGAAATCGTCTTCGCGCTGCGGGCCTTCGATCGGCGCCCCGAGTTGCCTGGCGAGCGCCGCCGCGCCGGCGACATGGTCGATATGGCCGTGGGTGAGCAGCAGCTTCTCGACCGTGAGGTTCTCCTCCTTGACGGCCGCGAGGATTGTGTCGAGGTCGCCGCCGGGATCGACCACCACCGCCTTGCGGGTGGCCGGGTCCCACAGCAGGCTGCAGTTCTGGACGAAAGGGGTGACGGGGAGGATGCGGTATTCCAGGTTGGCCATGTTGTTCAATGATCCTTGATGGTTGAGTTCAGAAATTCAGCTCGCCCCCGCTACCCGCTCAGTGCGCCATGAACGCCAGCCCGGCGAGCAGAATGCCGGCGAGCACGAACAGGCCGAAGGCGATCTTCTTCCACGGCAGCGGCTGCTCGGCATAGGGGTCGCTCAGGCTCCGTCGGGCGCCCGGCGGCAGTTCGGCGCGCTGGGTGAGCGAAGTGCCGAAGGGAATGTTGATCGACGCCCGCGCATTCACCGCCCAGCCGTTGGCGTCGAGCAGCGGCCCGAGGTTGCGGGCGCGCAGCTTGAACCAGGCGACAGCCATGGCCGGTCCGGATATCAGGAGCATCAGGCCGGCCAGGGCGAGGGGCAGCTGCCACCATTTCAGACCGAGCAGGCCGGTCAGCACCGCGGCCAGCGCCGTGCCGATGGCACCGACCGCGAGGCCGATGGCAGCGAAGATACCGGCAAACTTGCCGATGTCGAAAGGCGTCGGCGCGGGTTTGGCGGCGGGCGCGGCTACCTGCTTGCCCACCTGCTCGCCCACCGAGGCGGCGGAGCCGGCGAGCTGGCCATCGACGGCGCCGGCCTTGCCGGCGGCGAACTTCTGCAACTGTTCGGAGACCAGGCGCGCGAGCTTCTTGTAGGGCGACCAGAAAGCCTGGCGCAGGCTGATCGGCTGGTCGATGATGCGGGTGATGGTCGCATCCCAGTCGCGGCCCTGACGATCGTAGAACACGCCGTTGCGGCCAACCATCAGCTGGTCGCTGTCGCCTGCCGTAAAGGCGGCGGCGATGCCCAGCTTCTCGCCGTTGCGCACGCAGTCGCAATACACCAGGCACAGGCGCGACAGGGAGGCCAGCGCGGCATGCCTGGCGGGATCATTGACGGCCACCACCAGCTCGCAGGCGCGCCCGTCGAGGTAGAGCGTGCCGATCTGGAACATGCCCGGCCCCTGGCGCGTGTAGAAATCCCTGAAGGCGACGAAATTGTTGGCCAGACGCATCAGGTCGCGGCAGTAGCGCGTCAGGCGCTCGAGGGCGAGGACATCGTCGCCCGCCACGGCCGGGTCGGGCTGCGCAGCCAGCCATTTCTCGTAGGCGGCGAACCGCTGCTTGAGGGAGCGCCAGTCGGCTTCCTCCAGCTTGTCGCGTTCGCCCAGCAGGGGCGTTACCACCTGTTCCCGGAAGGCGGCGAGCGCTTCCGCCCAGGCCGGATTGACACCCTCCGCCAGCGGCAGCGCCGTCCCGCCAGCGCCGACTTTTGCCAGCGGCAGCGCGGCGATCGTTGCGCTCTGCGGCGCCAGCACATCGGCAGCCAGCGCCTTGAACGCCTCGTCGGCCGGGTTGAGCATGACGATGGCGCGCTCGTCAAAGTCGGCAAGCCGGCAGCGCGTGAAGTAGTCGTCGATCTTGGCGGCCACCGCCTGCAGGGCGGCGTGGGCCGCGGCGGTAGCGTCGCCCAGCAGGCGCGCCTCCGCGCCGGCAGCCTCCCACGCGGCGACCGCCTTGGCGGCAAAGCGCTCCTGCGCCGCGCTGGCGGCCTCGACGCCGATGGTGGCGTTGCCGGACTCCGCCAGCAGCTCGCGCGCGGCGGCGGCAATGCCCGCGCCGGCCTCGTCATCGGTCCTGATCGCCTCGAGCGGCAGGTCGCCGCCGGCCAGCGGGGCCGGGTCCGTCAGTCGGGCTGCCGCCCAGTCCACCGCGGCAATCAGTTCGGGGGCGCGGATGTGATCGTCGTGGTCGCGGTCGATCAGGGCCAGCGTGCGGCGATCGAATTCACTGCCGCTCACCGGGCAGGACAGGGCCACCCAGAGCTTCTGGTCCAGCTTGCCGATCGCCAGCAGGTCGGCAGGCGAGTCGATGTGCGGCTGGTCGAACCCGCCAGCCCGGAAGAAACGCCAGTGATGTGCCTGTGTTGTCATGACAGTGTCCCGGACGATGAAGGTTTTGATGTTACTCCGGCACCCTTGAAGTTGGCGCAGTGTTGACGCAGCCCCGACAGCATGCGTATCGTGCCTGCTTTTACCAGACAAAGTGGCGGGCAAGCCATGAATTCCTCCAATACCGCCATCAGTGACGGTTCTTCCATCCTGCGCAGGCTGCTGCTGTCCTATCTCGGCTTCGGGCTCGCCGTGGCGCTGATCTTTCCGTTTTATGCCGACTTTTTCGTCGACTGGAAACCCGGCATGCTGCCGTGGTTCGTGGCCGGCTGCGTCGGCGCCGGCTTCTCGATGGGCATCGCCAATTACGCCCTGCTCAATTTCATCCTGCTCAAGCGGCTGCGCCGCATCGCCGAGGTCGCCAACCAAATTTCGAACAAGGATCTGACCCACAGCTGCACCATGAAAAGCGCCGACACCATCGGCGAGATCATCGACAGCTTCAACACCATGGCCGCCAACCTGCGTGTGCTGATCGGCGATACGCGGCGCCTTTCGGATGGCGTCAGCCGCGACGCCAGCGACATTCACGTCTTTTTCACCGGCGTCGCCGACCGTCTGCGCGAGCAGTCGCAGCAGGCCGACAGCATTCGCGGCGCGGTCGCCGCAATGGCTGCCACGGTGGGCGACATCGCCGCCCGCGCCGGCAGCACCGCCAGCCAGGGACGCACCGCCGCCGAACGCGCCGCGGCAGGCGGGCGCATCGTGCTGGACACCATCGCCGGCATGGAGCAGATCAGCCGGCGCGTCGGCGAAGCTGCGCAGGCGGTCGAGGGCTTGCGCGCGCAAAGCCAGCAGATCGACACCATCGTCCGCACCATCCGCGACATCGCCGACCAGACCAACCTGCTGGCGCTGAATGCCGCCATCGAGGCGGCGCGCGCCGGCGAGC
>CAYYHO010000126.1:0-5435 GCA_964471725.1 uncultured Methyloversatilis sp.
CAGCGGCTCGCCAGCCCCTTGGGATCGCGATAGACCACCTTCTTCCAGTCGTCGATGAAGCCGACCATGCCGAAACCCAGGGTCACCACCAGCACCACCCAAATGTAGCGATTGGACAGGTCGCCCCAAAGCAGCGTCGTGCCGCCGATCGCGATCAGGATCAGGAGGCCGCCCATGGTCGGCGTGCCTTTCTTCACGAGGTGCGTCTGCGGGCCGTCGTCGCGCACCGCCTGGCCGATCTTCTTGGCCGCCAGCCAGCGGATTACCCAAGGCCCGAGGATGAAGGAGATGGTCAGCGCCGTCATCGTCGCCAGCACCGCGCGCAGCGTGATGTAGCTGAATACGTTGAAGGCGCGGATGTCCTGTGCCAGCCACTGGAATAACTCAACGAGCACCGGAATTCTCCACGATGTTGTCCACCACGCGTTCCATGCGCATGAAGCGCGATCCCTTGACGAGCACGGTGGTGTCCTGGTCCATGAGCGGCTTGAGGGCTGCGACGAGCGCCTCGACACTGCCGAAGTGCTGCGCGCCGCCGTCGAAGTTATGCACGGCCGCCACGCTCTTCTCGCCCAGCGCGAACAGGACATCGATGCCCTGGCTCTTGGCGAAGCCGCCGATCTCGTCGTGCAGCTGGCCGGCCGCTGTGCCGACCTCGCCCATGTCGCCCATGACGAAGATACGCTTGCCGGGCAGGGTGGCCAGCACCTCGATGGCGGCGCGCATCGAGTCCGGATTGGCGTTGTAGCTGTCGTCGATCACCAGCGTGCCGTTGATGCCGGCGCGTTGCTGCAGGCGCCCCTTGACGCCCTCGTAGATGCTGAGGCCGCGCAGCACCGGCGCCAGCGGCACGCCGGCGGCGATGCAGGTGGCGACGGCGGCCAGCGCGTTGTAGGCATTGTGCAGGCCGGGCAGCGGCAGGACGAGGGAGGCCTTGCCCAATGGCGAAGTGAAGTCCAGGGCGCCGCCGAAGCCCTTGGGCTGCCAGCTGCCCTGCACCTCGGCCGCCGTCGCGAAACCGAAGCTGACGATGCGCCGTCCCTGGTTCAGTTCGCGCCACAGCCCGGCGTGCGGATCGTCGGCGTTGATGACGGCGACGCCGCCCGCCTGCAGCCCGCTGAAAATCTCGCCCTTGGCGCGCGCAATCGCGGCGACCGAGCCCAGCCCGGCGAGATGGGCGCGCTGCGCGTTGTTTACCAGCGCGACCGTCGGCCGCGCAAGATGGGTCAGGTAGTCGATCTCGCCGGCATGGTTCATGCCCATCTCGATGACGGCCGCATGATGCGTGCTGCGCAGCTTGAGCAGGGTGAGCGGCAGGCCGATGTCGTTGTTGAGGTTGCCGCCGGTGGCGAGCACGGCATGCTGGCCGAAATGGGCGCGCAGGATGGCGGCGCACATTTCCTTGACCGTCGTCTTGCCGTTGCTGCCGGTGATGCCGAGCAGCGGCAGGTGAAAGCGGGCGCGCCAATAGGCGGCCAGCTGGCCGAGCGCCAGGCGCGTGTCGGCGACCGCGACCAGCGGCAGGGCTTGCGCGGCGGGATTGGCCGCCGCCCAGCCCTGCGTCACCAGCGCGCCGGCGGCGCCCTGTTCGAGGGCCTGGCGCACGAAGTCGTGGCCGTCGAAGCGCTCGCCATGCAGGGCGACGAACAGCATGCCCGGCGTGATGGCGCGCGAGTCGCTGCCGACGCTGGTGAATTCGATGTCCTGGCCGCCGTGGCCGAATCGATCCTGGCCGTGATGCTGGCCATGGAGGATCTCCGCCGTGCGCGCAAGTGTCAGCATGATTCCTTCTCTCCCTGTGTATTTTGCGCACCCTGCCAGGCTGCCAGCGCTGCCGTGGCCACTGCGCCGTCCGCAAAGGGCAGGCGCACGCCCTTGATTTCCTGATAGGGCTCGTGCCCCTTGCCGGCGATCAGGATCACGTCCCGCGCCGCTGCCCGGCGGATCGCCCGCCCGATGGCGGCAGCGCGGTCCGCCTCGCCCGGCGCCGCCTGCCGCATGCCGGCGCGGATGGCTTCGATGATGGCCTGCGGATCTTCGCTGCGCGGGTTGTCGCTGGTGACGAGCACCGCGTCGGCGAGCCGTTCGGCCAGCGCGCCCATCAGCGGCCGCTTGCCGGGATCGCGGTCGCCGCCGCAGCCGAACACGCAGACCAGCCTGCCGCCGCGCGCCGCAGCAGTGCCGCGCAGGGTGGTCAGCACCTTTTCGAGCGCATCCGGCGTATGGGCGTAGTCGACGACGATGAGCGGGGCGGCATCCCCGCCGAGCGGCTGCATGCGCCCGGGCGGCGGCGTCAGTTGCGGCAGCACGGCGGCGATTTCACCCATGGTGTGGCCCCTGGCCAGCAGCGCGCCGGTGACGGCGAGCAGGTTGGCGGCATTGAAGCGGCCGACCAGCGCCGCGCTGCAGCGTACGCCTTCGAGCGTGAAGCTCATGCCGGCGCCGGTTTCGCGCAGCTCGGTGGCGCGCAGCACCGTGTCGGCGCCGTCCGCCCCGTTCAGGGTGTAGCCGATGGTGGGCACGCGCCCCCGCAACCTGGCCGCCAGTTCGCCGCCGAAGGGATCGTCGAGGTTCAGCACCGCCGCCGCCAGTCCCGGCATCTCGAACAGGCGCGCCTTGGCTGCCCCGTAAGCGGCCATGCTGCCGTGGTATTCGAGGTGGTCGCGCGTCAGGTTGGTCAGCACGGCGACGTCGAAGCGCACGCCGTTCACCCGCCCCTGGTCGAGGCCGATCGACGACACTTCCATCGCGCAGGCTGCCGCTCCTTCGGCGACGAAGCGCGCCAGCGCGGCATGCAGCGTGACGGCGTCGGGCGTCGTGTTGGGGCTGGTTTCCAGCCGGCCGGGGTAGCCGTTGCCGAGCGTGCCGATCACGCCGCACTGCGTACCGAGCAGGTCCAGGGCCTGGGCGATCCACTGCGATACCGAGGTCTTGCCGTTGGTGCCGGTGACGCCGGCCATCCAGAGCCGCTCGGACGGCCGCCCATAGACGAGGTGGGCGATCTCGCCGGTCCGGGCGGCAAGATCGGCGACTTCCAGGATGGGCGCCGTCCCGCCAGCGCCGATTATTTTTCCGCCCGCCGCGCAAATCACGGCCGCCGCGCCGCGCGCCAGCGCATCGGCGATGAAGTCGCGGCCGTCGGCATGCGCGCCGGGCAGGGCGAGGAACACGTCGCCGGGCTGCACCCGGCGCGAGTCGAGCGCCAGCCGGGTGGCCTGCACGCCGGCCTGCCGCAGGGTCTCGAGGACTTGGGCGGCGGCGCTCACATTTCCTCCCTGGCCGGCGGGATGTGCGCCATCTGCAGCATCTTTTCGGTTGCATCGGGAGCGACGCCGAGGCTGCGCAGCGCGCCACCCATGACGCCGGCGAACACCGGCGCCGCCACCTCGCCGCCGTAATACTTGCCCGCCGCCGGCTCGTCGACCATCACGGCGACGATCAGGCGCGGGTCGGAAACGGGCGCGAAGCCGACGAAGGAGGCGACATACTTGTTGGTATAGCTGCCGCCCTCCAGCTTGTTGGCGGTGCCGGTCTTGCCGGCGACGCGGTAGCCGTTCACCTGCGCCTTCGGCGCCGTGCCGCCCGGCAGCACCGCCATCTCGAGCATGGCGCGCATCTCGCGCGCGGTCTGTTCGGAGAACACGCGCGCGCCCACCGTCGGCGCCGCCTCGACGCGCGTCAGCGACAACGGCAGCAGGTCGCCGTTGCGCGCGAAGGCCTGGTAGGCGCGCGCCAGCTGGATCAGCGTCACCGAAATGCCATGGCCATACGACATGGTGGCCTGCTCGATCGGCCGCCAGCGCTTGTGGGGCCGCAGCCGGCCGGCGGCTTCGCCGGGGAAGCCGAGTTGCAGCGGCTGGCCGAAGCCGAGCTTGTCGAACATCTGCCACATCTCCTCGGGCGGCAGCGCCAGGGCCATCTTGGCGGCGCCGATGTTGGAGGATTTCTGGATCACCTGGGCGACCGACAGCGTGCCGTGCGGATGCGCGTCGGAGATGGTCGCCGTGCCGATGGTCATCTTGCCGGGCGCCGTCTGGATCGGCGTGTCGATGCGCACGTGGCCTTTTTCCAGCGCCAATGCGACGGTGAAGGACTTGAAGGTCGAGCCGGGCTCGAAGGTGTCGGTGAAGGCGCGGTTTCTCAGCTGCGCGCCGGACAGGCGGCTGCGGTTGTTGGGGTTGTAGGTCGGCAGGTTGACCAGCGCCAGCACCTCGCCGCTCTTGGCATCGAGCACCACCAGGCCGCCGGCCTTCGCCTTGTGCTGGGCGAGCGCCTGCTTGAGCTGCACGTAGGCGAGATATTGCAGCTTGGCGTCGAGGGCCAGCACGGTGTCCTTGCCGTCCTGCGGCGCGCGGATCGATTCGACATCCTCGACGATCTGGCCGCGGCGGTCCTTGATGACGCGGCGGCCGCCCGGCTTGCCGGCCAGCTGGCCGTTGAGCGCCAGTTCGATGCCCTCCTGGCCGACATCCTCGACGCCGGTGAAGCCGAGCATGTGGGCGGTGACCTCGCCGGACGGGTAGTAGCGGCGGAACTCGTTCTTGAAATGCACGCCCGGCAGCTTGAGCCCGGCAATCTGCGCCGCCACGTCCGGCGCGATCTGGCGCTTGAGATAGACGAAATCGCGCTCCCCGGCCAGCTTGCGCGCCAGGTCGCGCGGGTCGCTGTCGAGCAGCTTGGCGAGCTGGCGCACCTGGGCCGGCGAGAGCCGGGCATCCTCGGGGATCGCCCACACCGACTTCACCGGCGTGGACATGGCGAGCACGTCGCCGTGGCGGTCGAGGATGCGCCCGCGCGTCGCCGAGATTTCCAGCACCCGCTCGTAGCGCGACTCACCCTTGCCGATCAGGAAGCTCTTGTTGACGCCCTGCAGGTAGAACGAGCGGCCGACCAGCACGAGGAAGCCCAGCAGCAGGATGCCGGCGACGAGGTTCGCCCGCCAGGCCGGCAGGCGCTCGTCGAGCAATGGGCTTTTCGAGAGTTTCATGCTTTCGCAGGGCCGTCCCAAGAAAGCATGCGCCCCCCCGTGGGGAGCAGCGAACCGGTTTTGTGAGCGTGGGGGGCCATTATTAGTTTCACGGGCTGACGGTCATGATCTGGTTGGGCCGCGGGGTATGCATGGCGAGCTTCTGGCGGGCGATTTCTTCAATGCGGGCATGAGTGGCCCAGGTGCTTTGTTCGAGCTGCAGCTGGCCCCATTCGACCTCCAGCGCGCGCATGCGTTCCTGCTCGTGCTCGTAGGCGGTGAACAGCTTGCGGGCCCTGTGGTTGACCGAGACATCGGCCAGCGCGCTGAGCAGGACCAGTGCCAGCAGGATGAGGTTTACCCGGACCATCAGTGTTCCCCCACACTCTGGTCGACCTTCTCGGCCACGCGCAGCACGGCGCTGCGCGCGCGCGGGTTGGCGGCGAGCTCCGCGCTGCCGGCGCGGATC
>CAYYHO010000127.1:0-5396 GCA_964471725.1 uncultured Methyloversatilis sp.
GGGTTAGTTCACCTCCACCCGGTTACGCCCATTGTCCTTGGCGCGGTAGAGGGCGGAATCCACGCGGTAGAGCAGGGCGTCCAGCGTCTGGTCCTTCGACGAATAGGCGGCTACGCCGAAGCTGGCGGTATAGCCGCAGGTGACGTCGCCCAGCCGGGTTGGCGCCGCCGCCACCGCGAGGCGCATGCGTTCGGCGACCTGCACGGCTTCTGCCAGCTCGGTGCCCGGCATCAGGATGATGAATTCCTCGCCGCCCCAGCGGCCGGCCAGGTCGACGCCGCGCACCGACTCGCTCAGGATGCGCGCGAAATCGACCAGCACCTGATCGCCGACGTGGTGACCGTGGCTGTCGTTGATGGCCTTGAAAAAATCCAGGTCGGCCAGTATCAGCACCAGCGGCGTGCCATAGCGCCGGGCGCGCTGGAATTCGTGCTGGGCTGCCTCGTCAAAAGCGCGGCGGTTGGCCAGCCCGGTCAGCGCATCGGTGCGCGCCAGCGCCTCGGCCGCATCCTTCTGGCGGCGCAGGTCTTCGGTAGCTACAGCGATCTGCTGGTGCAGGTCGCGCTGGGCGGCGGCGATTTTCTCGGCCATGCCGTTGATGCCCGCCTCGAGCGGCGCCAGCACTTCGGCCGAGTCATAGGCCACGCGGGCATCCAGGTCGCCGCGCCCGATCTTCGCCACCACGTCGTTGATGTGCGCGATCGGCCGCATCACGCCGGCGGCGATCTTCATCGACAGCCAGCTCGCCAGCAGGAAGCCGCCCAGCAGGATGGCCAGGGTGAGCTCGACGATTTCGCGCTGGCGCGCAATCAGTTCGGTATGGGAAACCTCGATGACCACATAGCCGACCACAACCGGCGTGGCCGCCTTGCCGGCGCCGCCCCATGCGACTGCGGCAGCGTCCAGCGGCATGCTGGTCTGCAGGATCGGCGCCGCCACGGTGGTCAGGCGCACGCCGCGCTTGACCTGCAGGCTGCTCGCCAGCGGCAGGCTCTGCTCCGGCGGCGGGCCTGATTGCGCGAGGGGGCGTCCCTCGCGATCCAGCACGCTGACTGAAATGATCGAGTCATCGCCCCGGCGCGTCCCTTCGGCCAGCATGCGCAGGGTTTCCGTGCTGCCGCTGAACAGGGCATATTCTGCGGCCGGGCCGATCTGGCGCGCCACGGTCTGGCTATGCTCGAGGAAAGTCCGCTCCAGGTCGGCCTGGTAGCGACCGAGGAAGGCCATGATCAACAGGCTGGCGATCATCAGTGCCGGCAGCACCGCGCCCAGCAGCAGGCGGCCGCGGAATCCTAGGGCGGGCAGGTTCATGCTGCGGCCCTCTCAAGAAACCTGCCGGGCCGTCCCAAGAGTTTCTTGCCCCTTGAGGGGAGAACCGAGCGCAGCGAAGGTTTTCGGGGTGGGCTCATTGCACACCTTCCTGGCGCCGCAGGTCTTCGGCGATGTCCGCGGCATCATCCAGCATCAGGCCCAGGGAAGCCGCCACCCGGGGATTGACGGACACGGCGAATTCGCGCGGCGTTTGCGGCGGCGGCCAGCCGCGACCGGCCTGCCAGCCGCGCACCATCTCGACGGCACGGCGCGCCACTTGGGCTGGCGTCGAATACACGGCCAGCACGGCGCCAGCCTTGACGTAAGCCGCCGAAAACGCTACCAGCGGCACGCGTGCGCGGTAGGTGGTGAGCAGGATGTTTTGCAGGGTGGCGGCGTTATAGACCAGCGGCTCGGGCAGGGCGAGGAGCACGTCGGCGCCCTCCAGGGCGAGCTTCAGGGCGGGGTAGAGTTCTTCCGGCGCATTCACGGCCGGAGCGGCCACCAGTCGGAGTCCGCGGGCTGCCGCTTCCTTCTGCAGCACGCCGAGCTGGAGCCGGATTTGCGGCCCGGCCAGCACGCCGAGCTGCCGGCGTTCGGGCAGCGCCCGCTTCAGCAGGGCCATCTGCCGCCCCAGCGGCTGGTCGAGCACCGCGGCGGAAACCGGCCGCCGCAACGGCGGTCCGCGCGCCAGTTGCGCGTCGTAGGCCGCGCGCGGCAGCAGGGTCGCCAGTACCGGCACGCGCTCCCAGCTTGCCGGCCGGCGCGCCAGCCAGTTGAGGGTTTCCTCGAAAGCAGTCGCCCCCACGGTAACGATCAGTGCGGGCGGAGCGCCATCCTCGTTGAGCAGGGCATTCCAGACCCCGGTCGTGACCTGCAGGCCCTCGAGGTTGGCCTGCAGCACCGCCGCCGTCTCGGCATGCACGCCGCCCGCCTCGGCCAGCGCCACCCAGACCCGCTGCGCCGCCTGCGCTGGTAATACCATAGTCATAACCAGGAGGCAGGCGAAGGCGAGGCGGGGGAGAAAACGGGCCACGGTCAGAACTCGAAGCGGAGGGTGCCGTAGGCGCGGCGGTCGAAGATGAAATTCGCGCTCGGGAAATAGAGCGAATAATCCCCGTTGGCAGCCTGGACGGTGATGGCGGCTTCCGCGCGCGTGCTGCCGATACGGAACGGGTAGCCAATCCGCAGGTCAAGCCGTTTGTGATGGGGTGTTGCATCCCGCACCGGGTGACGATGGCTCATCGTGTCGATGGCGTACAGCAGGGCAGTCAGTTCAATGCCGCCGGCAAAGCGCTGGAATAGCGCCAAGCTTGTAATGTGGCGTGGTACGGTCATGTTGTCTTCCATGCGCGTGGCGTCCAAGGGTTTCAGATAAGCCTGATTGAGCCAGAGTTCGGTCGTGGCGGATGGTTTCCATCGGGCCTGGTATTCAACACCGCGAATACGGTAGCCGGGGCTATTTACATAATCGTTCGCCCTTGAGCCGGTAACCAGCAGTGAGGGCGCTAACGAATACTCCCCCCGCCGCACGATATCCCCGATACGCTCATCGAAAACACGCACATCGAGCGACATGCGCAGGCTTGGCAACTCAGCGAGATAACCCAGTTCCCGTGCTTCGACGGTCTCCGCCTGCGCGCCGCCGCGCGCCAAGCTGGTGCGGCCAACCTGGGTTGTCCCCAAGTAATAGCGTACATCCGCCTTCAGTTCGAAAAGGCTTGGGGAGCGAAAAGCCCTGGTTGCGCCGGCACGCAAGGTATGACCAGGCGCCAGGCTGAAATTCGCGGCCAGGCGCGGAGCAAACTCCCACCCGGTAATGCTGTGTTTTTCCCACAGGCCACCTGCGTTCAAGACCCAGCGCCCGTGTGGGCGCCATTCGACATTGCCGAACAACTGGTAACGGTCGAACAGGACTTTGGGCACGAAATACAGCGGTATCGATTCGGCCTCTTCGCGCTTGAGCGCACCACCCCAGGCTGCCCTCAAGTTCTCGTCCAGCGTCACGGTATGCTGAATCTCGGCACTGAAGCGCCGACCGTACCCACTGGTATCCAGCATGACACCTGGCAGAGGTGTAAAGGGAACCACATCCTGCATTTTTTCATGGTCAAAGCTTGCCGACAGCCGCAACTGCTCATTTTGGGCAAGTTGCCGACTCCAGACGCCGTGAACATAAAAACTTTCTGCAGTCACGGTACGCAGGGGATTGTTTATGCTGTTGGGGAACCCCTCCCCAGCAATGTGCTGCATGGCGCCTAAAGTCAGCAACAAATCGTCCCTGGCGGAAGGCTGAAAATCGCTGCGGAAGTGCACTTTGTTGAGGGTCTTGTCGTCGTTCGCATTCCGATACCCCGTATCGGTCTGCCGCTCGGCTGTCAGGCGGAAGTGTCCGCCCTGCGTACCCCAGCCGTGACGCAGCATGGTGTCCGCAATACCCCCGCCGCCAGAAGTCAGCGCGATCGCCGTACCTTGCGTATCCGCTGCGTGGCGCGTGACGATGTTGATTACGCCCAGAAAGGCATTGGCGCCGTAAGCGGCCGAATTCGAGCCTCGCAGTACTTCGATACGCTCGATATCCTCCAGCACTACCCCTTGCATGCCACGGTGGGTGCCGGCCAGAAAGAACGAGGAATAAACGGAGCGGCCATCGACCAGAACTTGATTGCGCGTGCCGAAGTCATCCATCGCCGAATGATAGGCAGCGTTGGGATTGGCCCCGTTCCAGCCGAAAACGATATAACCCGGCACCAGCCGCAGCACATCGGCCACCTCGCGCGCGCCCGAGCGGCGGATGGTTTCACGGTCGATGACGGTCACTGCGCCCGGCGTTTCGCTGAGCGGCTGGGCGAGGCGGCTGACCGTCAGCACCACGGGCAGTTCGCTGAAGTAATCCTGCTCGGAAATTTCGGCGGCAAGCGCCCCCCCGCTGGCGGCAAGGAGGCAAAGCAGTCCGGCAAAAAGTCGTTGGTGACGAGGCATGGACAGGGCTAGTTGCGATTTCGGGGCGCGAGCCGAGCATGATTGCACGCATGGGAGAGGCTGGCAACCTTGTCCCCCCTGGCTGCTGGGCCGCACAGGGCCGAAAGCGTAAAAAAACCAACAGCCCCGTCGAGTGCCGCAGCAAGCCCGGCGCAATTCCGCCTGGAATACTCAGGAAAACTAAGCCTTGTGGCTGACCAGCGCGATGCCGGCGACCACCAGCGCGGCGCCCAGCAACTGGGCGAAGGAGAGCGGTTCGGCCAGCAGCCAGGCGGCGAAGACGATGGTGGCGAGCGGGCCGAGCATGGAGACCAGGGCGACGCGCGCGCTGCCCAGCTGGCGGATGGCAGCCGAGAGGGCGAATACCGGCAGCGCGGTGGAGAACAGGCCCATCGCCAGCGCATAGCCGTAAACCGGCCACGGCTGCTGCAGCGCCGCGACCGGGTCAGGTTGCACGGCGAGGAAGTGCGCGAACACGGCGACCGTCGAGGCCATGGTCGCCAGCGCGGCGAAGCGCGCCGTGCCGAGGCGGCCGATGAGGCTGGCGCTGCCGGTGAGGTAGATGGCGTAACAGACCGCCGAGGCGAACACCAGGCCGCCGCCCAGCCAGATCGTCGCCGCGTCGTCGGCGAAATTGAGATCGTGCCAGAAGGCCACGCCGATGCCGGCATAGCAGAGCGCCAGCGCCCCGATTTCGCGCCCGCTGGCGCCGCGGCGGGTGAGCGCCATGCCGAACAGCAGCGTCAGGGTCGGATAAGTGAACAGGATCAGGCGCTCCAGGCCGGCCGAAATGTATTGCAGGCCGAGGAAATCGAAGACGCTGGCGGCGTAGTAGCCCATCAGCCCCATGAACACGATGCCGCCCCAGTCGCGCCGCGACAGGCGCGGCATGCCGCGCGAGGCCTTGAGCCCCACCCAGACGAATACCGGCAGCGCGAAACTCATGCGCAAAGCCAGCAGGGTGATGGCATCGACGCCATAGGGATAGGCCAGCTTGACCAGGATCGCCTTGAAGGAAAAACCGAAGGCCGCCAGGATGGCCAGGGCCATCCCGGTGCCATGGCTTGCGGTCGACACGATGGTTTGGCTTTCCCGATGCCGCG
>CAYYHO010000128.1:0-5380 GCA_964471725.1 uncultured Methyloversatilis sp.
GTGCAGGCAGCCTTCTCGCAGCGCCGCAAGATGCTGCGCAACACGCTCAAGGAGTTTGGCGGCGCGGCCCTGCTGGTCGGTGAGGGATTTGCGCCGACGGTGCGCGCCGAAACCCTGTCGGTAGCCGATTTCGTGCGCTTGAGCAACGCACTCAATTCACGTTCCTGCAGCTAGCTCGCCGGCGAACTCCACGACAACGCAGTTCCTGCCCGCAGCCTTGGCCCGGTAAAGGGCGCGGTCGGCCTGCGCGAGGATGTTGTCGGCATCGCGGCCGTCTTCCGCGCAAGGGGCGATGCCGATGCTCACCGTGATCTCGATTGGCCCGCCCGGGCCGGGGCAGGGAGTGGCCGCCAATTGCTGGCGCAGGCTTTCGGCAAATTCGCGGGCGCCGGCCAGATCCGTATGCGGCAGCAGCAAGCCGAACTCCTCGCCGCCGAGACGGCCAAAGATGTCGGCGCGACGCAGGCGCTGGAGCGTCAGTGTCACGCAGTGGCGCAACACCGTGTCGCCGGTGGCATGACCATAGCTGTCATTGACGTGCTTGAAATGGTCCAGGTCCAGCATCAGCAAGGCGGCAGGACCGCCATAGCGCTGAACGCGCTCGAGTTCCACGGCAAGCTGTTCCATGAAATGGCGGCGATTGGCGATGCCGGTCAGGGGGTCCGTGGTGGCGAGGCGTTGCAGCTCGCTCTCCATGCGCTTGCGTTCGGTGATGTCCTGTTTGATGGCGATGAAATGACGGACCTCGCCTTGCGGGTCGAGCACCGGCGTAATGTCGAGGGCCTCGTTGTAGAGCTCTCCGCTCTTCTTGCGATTGACGATCTCGCCCTGCCAATGCGCACCGGACAGGATGGTCTGCCACATGTCACGATAGAGTTCGCGGGTTTGCAGGCCCGAGCGCACCAGTTCCCGGGGGTTCCTGCCCATGGCCTCTGCCAGCGGGTAGCCGGACAGCGCGGTGAATGCCGGGTTGGCCCACTCGATCCGGCCATCCGCGTCGGTAATCACGATGGCATTGGCGGTGGCGTCGAGCGCGGCGCTTTGCAGGCGCATGCGTTCCAGGGTTTCCCGGACGGCGGAGGTGTCGCGGAACAGGGTGACCGCCCCAGCCGGGCCGGATGGCCCGATCAGCGGGCGGCAACTGACTTCGACCGGAAAGATGCGGCCGGTTTTGCTGACGAACGATTCGTCGCCATCGAAGGCGGTGCCGTTTCTTGCGACAGATCCGATCGGACAGTCGCTTGCCGGCATGAAACGGTTGTGCGCATGGCAATGGAACAGGTCATGCGCCGGCTTGCCGAGCAGTTCGGCTTCGCTGTAGCCGGTGAGTTCGCGGGCGGCGCGATTGACGAAGACGGTATTGCCCTCGGCATCGATCACATAGAGGCCGTCGCCCATGGTTTCGGTAATGGCTTGCAGGCGCGCCTTCTCTTCCGCCAGACGTTGTCGGTTGCGCAGCAGCAGCCATGCCAGACAGGTCAGGAGCAGCAGCAAGGTGGCGACAACCAGCGCTTCCCGCAGCAGGGCATTGCGGATTTCGATCAGTACCGGTGCCGCAGAGTAGCCGACGACATAGGCGGCATGCTGCTCCTGGAGGTCGCGAATGGCGTGGAACGAAGCGATGTGGCCCTGGCCGTGATGCAGCACGGGCACGGAAAAACTGCTGCCGGTGGCGAGATCTGCCTGCACCGCGGCATCTTTGCGCAGCAGCGCGTTGAGCAGGCGGGCGTGCTCGGATTGCTCGAAAGCGCGGCTGACCCTGGAGATGGACGGATTCTCCTTGAAGTAATCGTCATGGACCTCCGCCGCGACGAATTTGTCCTGCTGGTCCTCGAATACCAGCCTTACCGAGTCGCGGTGCAGCAGCAGGGCATAATCGCCTTCCGGCAGCAGATCCATCAGGTTCTGGTGGATGCTTTCGAAGGGCAGCGAAAGCTCCACGCTGCCGAGATGCCGCTCGCCGCGGACGATGGGGAAAACATAACGGAAGCCGGGCAGGATGCGCCCGCCCTCGAACCCGACCGCCGCGCGCAATTCGGTATTGGCGATGCGGATGGACGGGCGTATGTCGAACAGGCTGGGATCGTCCAGGTGGGTGGGGCTGTGGAAGCGCAGCAGGGAACGGCCATCCGGAAAATGAAAGTGCAGTTGGCGCAAGCCGGCTGCCACCATGTCGCGATATTCCGCGCGCAAAGTTCGGTACAGCCAGCCGCGTATCGTCGGCAGCGCTTCGGGCGCAGCGCGATTCGCCTGTTCAAGCAGGTCGAGAACTTCGGCCCGCAGTACCTGACTCTTGAAACGCGTTTCCACGTCGAGACGGTACATGTTGATGGAGGCCTGGTAAGCGACTTCCAAAGCGACGGAATTCTGCCGCGCGACGTGGCGCGCCTGATTGACGTAGGCAGCCTGGAAGAACAGGCCGATACCGACTGCCGCCAGGCAGAACAGCGACAGCAGCCACCACCACCAGGGGGCGCGCAGTTTCATCGCCGCCTGCCTTGCGGCACTGCCGCGGCTTTTGCGAGTTCACGCAGGTCCGCATATTCGCTGTCGTTCGCCGCCGTCATGCCATGCCGAATCGAGTTGCCCCATCGCTGGTAGGCGGCTTGGGGCGTGGCGAGGAGGCTTTGCCGCAACTGGGCGATACGGGCCGCGTCGAGGGTGGCGCGGTTGGCCACCAGCGCGAAACCCGGCAGCGGTTCGGTGCGCGCCAGCACTTCCAATCCCAGTCCGGCGTATTTGCGGGCGATGGCTTCTCTCATACCCCCGGCGGCGACCTCGCCGGCCAGCGCGGCAAGGGCCACCTGTTCATGGCTGCCGAGGAAACGCGGTTTGGCCTGCTCGAGGCCGAAGCCGGCGTGTTTGCGCAGCAGCCCATTGACGGACAGCGGGCCGCAGGTGGATAAGGGCTGCGTCAGGCCGACGGGCCGGTTCTTCAGGGCGGTCAGCCGTATCGCATCGCCGCGAAAGGCGACCAGGACGCAGCGATACATCGAACTGCCATCGGCTTCGAGAAATCGCACCAACAGTTCGGTTTCGCCGTGACGCTGCCGCAACTGCACATAAGGCAGCGGGCCGACATAGGCGAGATCGACCTGCCTGTCGGCAAAGGCGTCAATGAGTTTGTCGTGGCTGTCGAGGAGGGTGAGGTGTAGCTGCCGGCCGGTGCTTGTTTCGATCGATTCCAGCAAGGAAGCGAACTCGCGGATTGCCGCTTCCCGGTTTTCCAGGGCCACCATCGCAAAGCGGAGCGGTTCGGCGCCATGCAGCAGTCCTGGCCAGATCAGCAGAAACAGGCACAGACGCGTCAGGGCGCTCATGTCGGATGCCAGTACCTTGGTTGCAGCAAGGCTGATAACACAGTAACAAATTCCTGCAGGACAGTCGGGCTGGTATTGCTTCATTGCGTGGGTTCAATGAAGCGAGACCCAGTACATCATCAGGCAACCCCGGGCCGGGGTCAAGCCGTTTCTCCCGCCCGTTCAGGCAATCCCGACCAGGCGTCCGGGGGGAGGCGATCCCCCGGACGCTTCCGGATGCGGCTGTTTCAGTCGGCCTGCTTGCGCAGGAAAGCCGGGATGTCGTACTTGTCCATGCCGGTATCGGACATGGCCTGCACGCGGCTGTCGCGGCTGCCGCGGTTGCTGACGAAGAGGCCTTCCAGGTCGAGGCTGCCATTGGTGCCATTGGTTCCGGCGGTGCCAGTGGTACCAATGGCGCCATTGGCGCCTGCGGTGGCGGCCGACACGCCGCTGCCGAGCGGCAGGTTGTCGGTGCCGGTGCGCAGGCCCGCGCCTTCGGTGACATAGGCCTTCAGTTCGGGTCTGCGGCGCGCCAGCGCCACCGAGCCGAGGCCGGTGGCGACGACCGTTACGCGCAGCTGGTCTTCCATCGCGTCGTCGAACACCGCGCCGCAGATGACGGTCGCATCCTGCGCCGTGTAGTTGCGGATGGTCGCCATGACCTCCTTGTACTCCTCGAGGCCGAGCGAGCCGCTGGCGGTGATGTTCACCAGCACGCCGCGCGCGCCGGACAACTCGATGCCCTCCAGCAGCGGGCTGGCGACGGCGGCTTCGGCGGCGAGGCGGGCGCGGTCGACGCCGGCGGCGGCCGCCGAGCCCATCATCGCCTTGCCCATCTCGCCCATCACCGTGCGCACGTCCTCGAAGTCCACGTTGACGAGGCCCGGCACGTTGATGATCTCGGCGATGCCGCCGACGGCGTTCTTCAGCACATTGTCGGCCGACTTGAAGGCGTCGAGCATGCTGACTTCCTCGCCGAGCACTTCCATCAGCTTCTCGTTGAGGACGACGATCAGCGAATCGACGTGCTGGCCGAGTTCCGCCAGCCCCTCTTCGGCGAGCTTGATGCGGCGCCCCTCGAATTCGAAGGGCTTGGTCACCACGGCGACGGTCAGGATGCCCAACTCGCGCGCCACTTCGGCGACGATGGGCGCCGCGCCGGTGCCGGTGCCGCCGCCCATGCCGGCCGTGATGAAGGCCATGTGCGCGCCGGCGAGCGCCTCGGCGATGCGCTCGCGCTCGTTCTGCGCATGCTCGCGCGCCCGTTCCGGCTTGCCGCCGGCGCCCAGCCCGGGACCGAGCTGCAGCTTGGTGCCGGCCGAGGAGTTCTTCAGCGCCTGGGCGTCGGTGTTGCAGCAGATGAACTCCACGCCGCCGACGCCTTCGCGGATCATGTGCTCGACGGCGTTGCCGCCGGCGCCGCCCACGCCGATCACCTTGATGATCGTGTCGTTTACGTCCCTGTCGATGATTTCGAACATATTCGCCTCTCCTGTCGTGTTGCCAAAAACGTTGCTGAAAAAATTACAGATTCCGTGCAAACCAGGCGCGCATGCGCCCGAAGACCTGACCCATGCTCAGCGGCGGTTCCCTGCTGCCGCGCTGCCGTTGGGCGACACCTTCCATCAGGAGGCCCATCGCCGTCGCGTAGCGCGGGTTCTTGACGAAATCGCGCAGGTTGCCCGCGTAGTGGGGCATGCCGACCTTGACCGTGTTGTGAAAAATCTCCTCGCCCAACTCCGCCATGCCGGGCATCTGCGCGCTGCCGCCGGTCAGTACGATGCCGGCGCGCAGCAGGCGCGCATAGCCGCTCTTCACCAGTTCATCCTGGACCTTCTGGAAAATTTCCTCGACGCGCGGCTGGATGAAGCCCGCCAGCGTCGCGCGCGACAGGCTGGTCGCCGGTCGGTCGCCGACACCGGGCACCTCGAGCATCTCCTCGGGGTCGGCGAGCTGGTGCAGCGCCACGCCGTAGCGCAGCTTGATCTCCTCGGCGTCCTGCGTCGAGGTGCGTAGGGCGATGGCGATGTCGTTGGTGATCTGGTCGCCGGCGATCGGGATCACGGCGGTATGGCGGA
>CAYYHO010000129.1:0-5379 GCA_964471725.1 uncultured Methyloversatilis sp.
ACGATGCCGTAGGAGGTGCCCGTTACCCAGCCCGGATCGGCGGTGCACCAATAGACATCGTCGGCATGCAGGTCGAGCGCGTAGCGGCCGGTGGCGTAGTGGGTGGCCACCGCGCCATGCACATGCACGGCGCCCTTGGGCGTGCCGGTGGTGCCGCTGGTGAAATGCAGCAGGGCGGGGTCTTCGGCGCCGGTTGGCGTCAGCGCGTCAGCATCGCCGGCCGCCGCCATCAACTCCGCAAGATCATGGGTGCCGGGCAGGCTGGTCCGCCCGCCGTCCGCGGCCACCAGCAGCACATGTTCGAGGCTCGGCATCCGGTCGCGCCACTGGGCGATCTTGCGTTCGTAGAGGGCGTCGGTGGTGACCAGCACGCGACCGGCGCCGAGATTGACGCGCGTGGCGATCGGCTCGGGCCCGAAGGCGGAGAACAGCGGCGACACCACGGTGCCGTTCTTCAGGCTGCCCAGCACGGCCAGATACAGTTCGGGAATGCGCCCGGCCAGCACGAACAGCGTGTCGCCGCGGCCGACACCCAAGCCGCGCAACACGTTGGCGAAGCGGTTGGAATCGGCGGCAAGCGCGCCAAAGCTGAATTCGAGCGCCGGCTTGCCGCGGCTCAGGAAGCGGAACGCCGTTTTGTCGCGCAACGAACCGGCCGCATGCCGGTCGACTGCGAGACGGGCGATATTCACCCCCGCTTTCGCCGACTTGCCGATCAATTCGCGGCCGACGGCTTCCCAGGAGAAAATCTCCCGCTCGCGCGAATAGTCGGCCCAATTCGGCGGCTGCCGCAGATCTGCGGCGGTCTTGCGGATGATCGATGCAGCTTGCATGCGCCGCCCTCCTTGCCACCACCTCACTTCAATATAGTCACAACCGCGGGCAGGGGGAAGGCGGCAAGCCATCCCGTTCCGGCGATCGCGGTATATTGAAGCCGCCATGCCAGTCCCGAATCAAACCGCAACACCCATGCGTGCCGGAGGTATCGCGCATCTGCGCCAGCGCCTGCAGGCGCTGGGCGCCAAGCCTGGCCACGAGGCCCGCATCCTGCGCGCCTGGCTGCAGGCGCTGCCCCTCGACAGCGGCCCGACGCCGGCCGCGCACGTACTGCCCCTGCCGCTGCGGAACGCCCTGCCCGCCATTGCGGCGGAGTGGGCCGCGCTGGTGGGTTTGCGCGCCGAGCAGGCCGGCGCGGACGGCTCCGTGCGGCTGTTGCTCGAACTGGCGGACGGCCAGAGCGTGGAAAGCGTGCTGCTGCCGCGCGATGGCCTCTGCGTGTCGACCCAGGTGGGCTGTGCCGTGGGCTGCCGCTTCTGCATGACCGGCCGCGACGGCCTGCTGCGGCAGCTCGGCAGCGCCGAGATCGTCGCCCAGGTGGTGCTCGCCCGCGCCCGGCGGAGCGTGAAGAAGGTCGTCTTCATGGGCATGGGCGAACCGGCCCACAACCTCGACAATGTGCTCGACGCCATCGCGCTGCTGGGCAGCGAAGGCGGCATTGGCCACAAGAACCTGGTGTTCTCGACCGTCGGCGACCGCCGTGTCTTCGAGCGCCTGCCGCGCGCCCCGGTGCGGCCGGCGCTGGCGCTGTCGCTGCATTCGACGCAGGCTGCCTTGCGCGCCCGACTGCTGCCCAATGCCCAACGCATCGCCCCGGCCGAGCTGGTGGAACTGGGCGAGGCTTACGCGCGCGCCACCGGCTATCCGATCCAGTATCAATGGACGCTGCTGGAGGGCATCAACGACAGCGATGCCGAGCTGGATGGCCTGGTGCGCCTGCTGCAGGGCAAGTACGCCGTGATGAATCTCATCCCCTACAACGCCACCGAAAACCTGGGCGGCACGGCTTATCGCCGCCCGTCGCTCCAACGCGCCCAGGCCATGTCGCTGCATCTCTATCGCCATGGCATCCTGACCAAGCTGCGCCAGTCCGCCGGGCAGGACATCGACGGCGGCTGCGGCCAGCTGCGCGCGCGCAACCGCACCCGGGCGGCCCCAAAAGTCGTAGATGGCGAGACGGCGTGAATACCCTGCCGACACCTGTTTTCGCCGTCTCTTTTATGACATCATTCGCGGGTGTTGCTGCCAGCGTCCCGGCTGCCGAAGCAAAAGGGAAATCGCCAGTGCGGGGCGCCGGTGTCTGTGGATGGAGGAGGCGAGGCGTGACTATCGAATGGCGTGACGCCATGAGCGTCAAGAATGACTTGATCGATGCGGATCACAAGCATCTGCTGAAGCTGATCAACAATTACGAGCGGCAAATAGCGTCGAACGCGCCTGTGGCGCATCTGCGCGGGACGATCGTCCTGCTGGAGAAATACACCCGCGAGCACTTTGCCCGCGAGGAGATGGCCATGCTCGGCCTGAACTATCGCAATTACGATCAGCACAAGATCGAGCACGGCGAACTGATCGAACAGCTCAAGCATGCCACCCGGCCGGTCATGGACCCGGAAGGCGAGCTGCCCGCCACCGTCGGCGAGCTTGACGAGGAAACCCGCACGCGGATGAAGCTGCTGCTGCGGCACTGGCTACTGGATCACATCCTGAATTCGGACATGCTGCTCAAGCCGATGCTGGCCGAGCAGTCGCCCGGCTATGCGCCCTGAGCGGTCGAACGGAGGAGAAGGAGAAATTGCCGCCTGCGACTGACCCGGGAGCGGGCGCGCTGCGGGGCGCGGGCCTGTCCTTCCGGCTGGATCGCGCGGCCGGCGCCCTGATCGCCACGGTGGCGGCGGAAACCGGCACGCAGACCATCGACGAGGCCTGGTTGAAGCAGCATCTGGCCGAACAGGGCTATGGCGCATTGCGCTACCTGCCGGCGGCGGCCATCCCGCTGCTGGCGCACTACAACTCCGGTTCCGCCTTCGAGATCAAGCTCGCCGAGTGCATCGACGCCAGCGCGAAGGTCGTGATTTCGCCCGACGGTCTGGAAGCCTGGCTGGACATCCAGCCGGCCGAGGGCGGCGCGCCGCTTGCCCCGGCTGCCTTGCTGACCATGCTGGCGGAGCACGGCATCGGCGTCGGCGTCATTCCCGAGGCCCTCGACGCGGCCGTCGCCGCCCAGACCGCCGGGCGGCTGCTGGCGGCCCGCGGCGTGCCGCCGCAGCACGGCAAGCATGGCTATCTGGAACCCCTGATTCCGCAAGCGCGCGACCGCACACCGCGTGTCGATGAAACCGGCCATGCCGACTACCACGATCTGGGCGACATCATTGCCGTGCATCCGGGCGAGCGCCTGATGCTGCGCCATGCGCCGACCGAGGGCACGCCGGGCGTCACCTTGCTGGGCGTGAAGATCGAGGCAAAACCCGGCAAGCCCGTTAAATATGCCGCCAGGCTGCCCGGCGCCGAAATCGCGCCGGACAACCCCGACCTGCTGCTGGCCACGATTACCGGACAGCCGGTCGTCGTCGCGGGCGGCATGATGGTGGAGCCGGTTTTCAAGATCGGCGCGGTCAATATGGCGAGCGGCAACATCAAGTTCGAGGGGAGCGTGGCGATTCGCGGCGACGTCAGCGCCGGCATGACCGTCAGCGTCACGGGCGATATCGAGATCGGCGGCGTCGTCGAGCTGGCCACGCTGGAGGCCGGCGGCAACATTGTCGTCAAGGGCGGGGTCATCGGCGGGCTCGGCCGCAAGGGCCACGATGTTCCTGGCGGCCATGGCGGCCATGGCGGCCAAGGTGACCACGGGGAACCCCACATCCGCTGCGGCGGCTGCTTCAATGCGGCCTATGCCCAACAGGCGCGCATCGAGGCCGGCGACAGCATCTTCATCGATGACGTGGCGATGCAGTGCGAACTGACCGCGATCAACCACATCGGCGTCGGCAACAAGAAACGCGGCCACATCATCGGTGGCACTGCGCAGGCAACGCTGTCAATCACCGCCAAGGTGATCGGCTCGCCGAATCGCGTGCGCACCCGCTGCATGATCGGCGTCAATCCGATCATGCACAAGCAATTGGCCGAAATGAACAAGAACCGCGAGGCGCGCGAGACCCAACTGCTCGAAGTCAGCAAGCTGCTCGACTTCGCGGGCAGGAATCCCGGCAAGATGCGTCCCGAAACGATCGACAAGGCACGCCTGGCGGCCGCCGGCCTGGCCGCCGACATCGCCGCGATGCGGGAAACGCAGGAAGTGCTGGCGAGGAAGATCGAGCTTGCGCAGCAGGCGCGCGTCATCGCGCAACAGGCGCTTTACGAGGGGAGCGAGGTCGCCATGGGCAATCAGTGCTACCGCGTCGTCGGCGAGCAGGGCCCCGGCGCTGTCGGCCTTGGCGAGCATGGGCTTGAACTGCAGCCGCTTTGAAGGCGAGGGAACATGAAAAAACTTGCACTGATCACCGCTGCGCTGGCCGTTGTCGTCGCCGCTGGCCTGTTCTGGCTGCGCGGCAACCTGGACGGACTGGTGAAGGATGCGGTCGCCACCTATGGCAGCGCAATGACGCAGGCCAACGTCAGTGTCGGCGCAGTCGAGATCCGCGCCGGCGACGGTACTGGCGTCATCCGTGACCTGAGCATCGGCAACCCGGCGGGTTTCAAGACCGCGCACGCCTTGAAGGTCGACAGGATCGAGGTCGGCATCGATATCGCCAGCGTGGCCAGGGACGTCGTGACGATCCACCGGATCGCCATCGTCGAGCCGGACGTGATCTACGAAAAGGGCGAGGCGATGACCAACTTCGATGCCATCCAGAAGAACATCGCGGCCTATCTTGGTCCAGCCGGCAATAACACCGCTGACGGCGGCAAGAAGCTGATCGTCGAGGAATTCACCGTGCGCAATGCCAGGGCGGAAGCCAGTGCGGCCTTCCTGCAGGGCAAGACGGTGGCCGTGCTTCTGCCGGACATCACGCTGCGCGACCTGGGCAAGCGCAAGGGCGGCATCAGCGCGGGCGAATTGGGTCAGGAAATCGCCCAGGCCATGAAGCAGAATCTCGCCGCGGCGGTCAGCTTCGACAGTCTTGCCAGGTCGGCCGGTCAGGCGCTCGACAAGGCGGGCAACGCGGTCAGGGGCTGGTTCGGCAAATAGCGAACGCCCGGACGCATGCCTGGCCTGGCTGTGCGTCTGGCAATGGAAAAGTCGGCGCTGGCGGGACGGCAGTCGCCGCGCTGCCCCGTTCCGCGCACCTTCAGTTTTCCTCCGCCACCATCCTGATCGCGCCGCAGGGGCATTCGGTGGCGCAGATGCCGCAGCCCTTGCAGTAATCGAAGTTGAACTTGAAGCGCTTGCCGGGGCCGAGCTTGATCACCGCGTTGTCGGGGCAGACGCCGTAGCAGTTGTCGCACTCGAAGCAGTTGCCGCAGCTGAGGCAGCGGCGTGCCTCGAACAGGGCATTGGTTTCGTCCAGGCCCTGCACGACCTCATCGAAGCTG
>CAYYHO010000130.1:0-4085 GCA_964471725.1 uncultured Methyloversatilis sp.
ACACAGATCGTCGCCGAGAATCGCGCAGGCGCCGCGGTTGGCGGCGCGCAGCCTGAAATCGCCGTCGAAGGCCAGCACGCCGGTGGACAGGTTGGCCAGCACCCCTTCGATGTAGGCATGGGCGGCCTCGCGGTCGCTGCGCGCCTGGCTGATCTGGGCGGTCATGGTGTTGAAGGAGCGCGTCAGCACGCCCAGTTCGTCGTCCGTCGCCAGCGCGGCGCGCGGCGTGAGGTCGCCCGCCGCGACGGCGCGGGTGCCTTCGGCGAGGATCAGCAGGGGCTTGGCGAGGCGGGCGGCGAGGAAGAAGGCCAGCGCCACGGCGGCAAACAGTGCCAGCAGCAGCGAGAAGGTCAGCGTCAGCGTGTACAGCCGCTTCAGGCCGGCGCGCCCCAGTTGCAGTTCCTGGTAGTCGCGTTGGGCGCTTTCGACGAAGGCGGCGCTTTGCGTGATGGTCGCCGGCACCGGTTGCTCCAGTTGCAGCACCAGCGGTTCGGCGCCGAGGTGGAAGCTCGCCACCGGCACCAGCGCGCGCACCACCAGGCCGCTCGCCGTGTCCCCTTCGACGCGCGCGAAGCCGGTGCCAAGGCGGGCCTGGCGCAACTGGGCGGCCGTCGGCAGCGTCGGCAGCAGCAGGCCCTGCACGCCGCCGCCGCTGTTGGCCACCAGCTGTCCGGCGGTGGTCAGCAAGGTGGCGCCTTGCACGCCGGCCTGTTCGCGCAAGCGGTTGAGCCGGATCGGGCTGACCAGCGGGGCGACTCCGGCAGAGCTGGCTGCGCTGGCGCCGGCAAGTTCGTAGGCCATGCTGCGACCTTTCGTCAACAGGTCGTCCTGCATGGCATTCAGCACCCCGCGGCCGAGGTCGAGGCCGCCTTCCAGGGCCGCTTCGATGCGCACGTCGAACCAGGAGTCGATGCTCCTGACCGCGAACTGCATCGACACCGCGTAGACGAGGGCGCCCGGCACCACGGCCATCAGGGCCAGCATCAACAACAGCCGCGACTTGAGGCGCGCGCCGAAGACCCCGTTGCGATATTCGCGCCACAGCCGGCGCAGCTGGGCCACCACGAGGCCGAGCAGTATCAGCGCCGCCAGCGCATTCATGCCGAGCAGCAGCGTCGTATGCCGGGCGAACAGCGAGGCATCGGCGCTCGCCGAGGCGAGCAGGAACACCAGCATGGCCGCGAGGCCGGCGATGATCGCAAGCGCGACGATCATGCGGGATTGCTCGTGCGCAGCTTGACTGCCGACCAACCAGCCTGGCGGTGGATCATTTTTCCGGGGCCGCCACGAAGTTCCAGCGCAGCGTCTTCGCCTCGACGCGCCAGTCGCGGTCGGCCAGGGCATCGATCTGCAGGGGTTTGGGCAACTGGTTGTGGTCGAGCGACAGGCGCACGGCGGCAGTGTAGGTCTCGCCGGGGATGAGGGTACCCCGATCCACGACATGCAGGCGGCCCGTATGTTCGAGCACCTGCAGCGCTTCGGCCAGCGTATCGAAATTCCGGTGCAGGCCGCCCAGCGACAGGCGGTACTGGCGCGTCAGGGCCTGGTAGCCGAGGCGGTAGTCGAGCACGTGGCCGGCGACATGCTCGTCGATCCAGTACCAGCGCTTGCGCGCCAGGGTGAATTCGAGGCGAAAGTTGAGCGGCACGCCGCGGCCGACGGCTTCTTCGAGGCGCGGCCCGAGCTCGACCGCGAACTCGACATTGAGGGCATGGCCGCGCTCGTCCGGGCTGAGGTGGGCGCTGCGCGGCTCGATGCTGCCGGCCAGCGCGCTGCCGACGCCGCCGGCCCCGAGCAGGCAGACGAGCAGGACGAGGGCGCAATCAAGGCTTCTTCTCCAGCAGTGCGTAATAAAAGCCGTCATGTGTGGCAGCGGGCAATAGTTGCAGTTCCGTGGCGTCCCCGCCGGTCGGCAGGCGGCGGGCATCCGGGTGGCGCGCGACAAAGGCGCTTACCTGGGCGCCGTTTTCTTGCGGAAATACCGAACAGGTGCAGTAGAGCATTTTGCCACCGGGGGCGAGCAGAGGCCACAAAGCATCGAGGATGGCGGCCTGGCTGCGTACGAATCCCGCCACATCGGCGGCGCGCCGCAGCCATTTGATGTCCGGGTGGCGACGCGCCACGCCCGAGGCGGAACAGGGGACGTCGGCGAGGATGCGCGCGAACGGCCGGCCATCCCACCAGGCGCCGGGCTGGCCGGCGTCGCCGACCACGAGCGTTGCGCTCAGCCCGAGGCGCACGCAATTCTCTTCGATGCGCGAGGCGCGCCGGGCATCGAGCTCGAGGGCGGTCAGCGCCACGTCGGCGCTTTCGAGAATGTGTGCCGCCTTGCCTCCGGGCGCGGCGCAGGCATCCAGAACGCGCTGGCCGGCGGCCAGGTCGAGCAGCCCGGCGGCCCGTTGCGCGCCCCAGTCCTGCACGGATACCTGACCTGCCGCGAAGCCGGGCAGGCGGTCCACCGGCAGCGGTTTTTCGAGCAGGAAGGCGGATTCGTCGAGTTGGCGGGCCGCGATGCCCGCCTGCTGCAGCGCTGCAAAAAACTCGGCGCCGGTGGTACGGCGGCGGTTCACCCGCAAGCATTGCGGCGGATGACTGTTGCCGGCTGCAGCGATGGATTCCCTGGAGTCGGGATAGTGCTCAAGCAATTGTTCCAGCCACCAGGATGGATGACGCCAGCGCGCCACCGCATCGGCATCCGCGGCGGCGAGCAGTTCGCTGCGGCGGCGCAGGAAATTGCGCAATACCGCATTCACCAGCCCCTTGAAATGCCGGCCGGTCGCCGCGACGGCCTGGTCGACAAGGGTGTGGGCCTCTTCCGGCCGACGTTCCAGACGTGCCAGGGCGACCAGCAGCAGGGCGTGCACGATCTTGTCCTTGAGCGGTCTTTCGAGCAGACGGCCGAGCAGGAAATCGCCGCGGCCCTGGTCGCGCAGCGTGGTGAACGTCAGGTCGAGCACCGCCGCTCGCAGGGAGGGCGGCGTCTGGGCCAGCAGGCTGTCGGGTGTGCGGCCTTTCAGCACGGCCGCCACGGCGTCGGCCGCCGCCGTCAGCGCGGCTGAAAGCGGAGGCGCTGTCTGGTTCAAGCGAACCGCTGGCCGGCCGACACAGGGAAGCCGCCGAGGAAATCCCGGCTGCCGAGCCGACGGCCGCCGGGTTTTTGCAGTTCGACGAGGCGCAGCGCACCGGCGCCGCAGGCGACGGTGATGCCGTCGGCGGCCACCGCGAGGATTTCGCCGGGCGCCGCCGCGCCCATGCCCTCGGCCGGCACGCTCCGCCAGACCTTGATGCTCGTCTCGCCCAGTTGCGCGGTGCAGCCGGGAAAGGGGTCGAAGGCGCGGATGCGCCGCTCGATTACCGCGGCCGACTGGCGCCAGTCGATGGCGGCTTCGCGCTTGTCGATCTTGTTGGCGTAGGTGACGCCTGCTTCCGGCTGGGATACGCGGCGCAGCTGGTCGAGTTCCCAGGTGGCCAGCACGATCAGGCGCCCGCCGAGCAGGGCCAGCTTGTCGTGCAGCGTGGCTGCCGTCTCGCCAGCGCCGACTTCTATCGCATGGGCGAGCAGCATCGGCCCCGTGTCGAGGCCGGCTTCCATCTGCATGATGGTCACGCCGGTTTCCGCATCGCCGGCCTCGATGCAGCGCTGGATCGGCGCCGCCCCGCGCCAGCGCGGCAGCAGCGAGGCATGGATGTTGAGGCAGCCCCGTTTCGGGATGTCGAGCACCGCCTGCGGCAGGATCAGGCCATAGGCGGCGACCACCAGCAAGTCGGGCGCGGCCTCGATCAGCGGCTGATGGGTGGCGGGGTCCCTGAGCCGCTCCGGCTGGTGCACGGGGATGCCCCGCTCGCGGGCGATCTGCTTGACCGGGCTGGCGAGCAGCTTCTGGCCGCGCCCGGCCGGCCGGTCCGGCTGGGTGAGCACCAGGACGATGTCGCTGCCGGCAGCCAGCAGCGCACGCAGGGCCACTGCAGCGAATTCCGGGGTGCCCGCAAAAGCTATCCGCATGCCAAGTACCCATATGAGTAGCCTTGCCGCCGGGCCGGCCCAAGGCAAGGCGGCACGCGCCGCCAGGCGCAAACCGCTCCGG
>CAYYHO010000130.1:4130-5341 GCA_964471725.1 uncultured Methyloversatilis sp.
CCCCGCGAGGGGGGCGAAGGGGGGCGGGCGTTTGCTCACGCGGTGATCCGCGCCTGCTTGACCAGTTTCGCCCTGATGCGGGAAAGCTTGAGGCGCGAGAGGTATTCGACGAACACCTTGCCGTCGAGATGATCGATCTCGTGTTGCAGGCAGACGGCCAGCAGGCCGTCGGCGTCGAGCTCGAAAGGCTTGCCGTCGCGGTTCAGCGCGCGCACCCGGACACGTTCGCTGCGCTTCACCTTCTCGTAGATGCCGGGCACCGACAGGCAGCCTTCCTCGCCCTCCTCTTCGCCGTCGCGCGCGAGGATTTCCGGATTGATGAAGACCTGCAGCTGCGACTTGTCTTCGGAAACGTCGATGACCAGCAGGCGCTGGTGCACATTCACCTGAGTGGCGGCGAGCCCGATGCCGGGCGCGGCATACATGGTCTCGGCCATGTCGTCGGCCAGCTTGCGAATGCCGGCATCGACCGCCGCCACCGGCTTGGCGCGGGTGTGCAAACGGGGATCCGGGTAGCGCAATATGGGTAATAGAGCCATGAAAACCGTCTTGAAGTCATTGATGCATGCGGGATTTGGGGGCAGAATCCAAGTAACGCTGGAGGATCCCACCTATGCGACGCATTATATTCGCGCTGCTTCTCGGTTTTTCAACCACTGCCGCACTTGCCCAGGGAGCGGCCCAGGGAGCGGCAACATCCGCTGCCAGGCCCATCGAACTGGCGGCCGATGCCCCCGAGCGGCACATTGTCGTGCCGGGCGATACCCTGTGGGGCATTTCCGCCAAGTTCCTCAAGGATCCCTATCGCTGGCCCGAACTGTGGAAGATGAACGCCGAACAGGTGAAGAATCCGCACCGCATCTATCCCGGCCAGATGGTGATCCTCGATCGCAGCGGCGCCACCCCCCAGCTCAGGCTGGGCCAGGTGATCAAGCTCGAACCGCAGGTGCGCGTCGAGATACCGCCCAGGGAGATCCCCGCCATACCGGCGCAGGTGATCGAACCCTTCCTGGCGCAGCCGCTGGTGATCGATAACGCGGTGTTCGTGCAGGCGCCGCGTATCGTCGCCACCCAGGAAAACCGTTTTTATGCCAGCCCTGGCGAAACGATCTTTGCCGTCGGCGTCGATCCCGGCATCCGGCAGTGGCAGATCTACCGTCCCGGCGCTCCCTTCATCGATCCCGATAACGGCGAAACGCTCGGCGTGGAGG
>CAYYHO010000131.1:0-5324 GCA_964471725.1 uncultured Methyloversatilis sp.
GGATGTCGCCGTTGGCATAGGGCGGACCGTCGTGCAGCACGAAGCGCGGGCGCCCGGCAGAGGCGGCACGGATCTGCTTGTAGAGCTGTTTTTCCTGCCAGCCCTTGACCCAGGCCGGTTCGCGCTTGGCCAGGTCGCCGCGCATCGGGAACGGCGTGTCGGGCATGTTGAGGGTTTTGCGGTAGTCGGCCATGTCAGTCGTCGGTCTTCGTGCCTAGGGGTGGTTTGCCGGCAAAATATTCCTGTGTCGTAGCCACGTCGCGGGCGATTTGCGCCGTGAGCGCTGCGAAGGAATCGAAGCGCGCCTCGTCGCGCAGCTTGTGCAGGAAATGCACGGTGAGATGCGCGCCGTAGATCTCGCGGTCGAAATCGAAGAGATGCACCTCCAGCACCGGCCGCAGTCCCAGGCCGAGTGTCGGGCGCACGCCGAGGCTGGCGGCGCCGGGCAGGTGCCGCTTGTCGATGCCCGTCACCGCGGCGGCAAACACGCCGCTGAGCGCCACGCGCTTGCGCTTGAGCTGAATGTTGGCGGTCGGGTAGCCGAGCTTGCGCCCGATCTTGCCGCCATGCACGACACGGCCGGCAATGCTGTACGGGCGACCGAGCAGCCGGCCGGCATGTTCGAGGTCACCGGCGGCGAGCGCATCGCGCACGGCGGAACTGGAAACCCGTTCGCCATTGATTTCGATGGTATGCATGGCCTCGACGCCGAAGCCATGTCGCTGTCCGGCCGCCTGCAGCATGGCGAAATCGCCGGCACGGCCTTTGCCGAAACGGAAATCGTCGCCGATGATGAGGTGGCGCACATCCAGCCCGCGCACCAGCACGCGCTCGATGAACTCCTCGGCCGACTGGGCCGCCAGCTTGCGGCTGAAACGCAGCAGGAAGACTTCCTCGATGCCGCAGGACTCCAGCAGGGCCAGCTTTTCGCGCAGGCTGGTCAGCCGTGCCGGCGCCTGGTCGGGCGTGAACAGCTCGCGCGGATGCGGCTCGAAAGTCATCACCGCCGCCGGCAGGCTCAGGCGCCGGGCATGCGCGGTCAGGCGTTCGAGCAACGCGCGATGGCCCAGGTGCAGGCCGTCGAAATTGCCGATGGCCAGCACCCGCGCCGAAGTCGCCTGCGACGGAAATCTGCTGTGTAACTGCATTGATGCCGGGGAAGGTCGGTTCGGAAAGCGCTGGATTTTAGCGTGATCAGAACCCGGAACGGGCCATCTTCGACTTGGCGAGCGCCGGGTTCTGGGCGAAGTAGCCGCGAATGCCCGCCAGCAGGGCCGTCGCCATCTGGTCCTGATAGGCGTCGTCGATCAGGCGCCGCTCTTCCTCGGGGTTGGAGATGAAGGCGGTCTCGACCAGGATGGAGGGAATATCGGGCGCCTTCAGCACGGCGAAGCCGGCCTGCTCGACATGCGGCTTGTGCAGGGTGTTGATGCCGCCAATCTCGCCCAGTACATGCTTGGCGAGCTTGAGGCTGTCGTTGAGCGTCGCGGTTTGCGACAGGTCGAGCAGGGTGCGCGCCAGGTGGGGATCCTTGACGCCGTAATTCACGCCGCCGACCAGGTCCGCCGCGTTTTCGCGGTTGGCCAGCCAACGTGCGGCCGAGCTCGAAGCGCCGTTTTCCGACAGCACGAACACCGATGAACCGCGCGCAGTCGGCTTGATGAAGGCATCGGCATGCACCGAGACGAACAGGTCGGCGCGCACCCGCCGCGCCTTGGCGACACGCTGGCCGAGCGGCACGAAGTAATCGCCATCGCGGGTCAGCAGCGCCCGCATGTTCGGCTCGGCATCGATCTTCGCCTTCAGGCGGCGCGCAATGGCCAGCGTCACATGTTTTTCGTAGCTGCCGCCGCGGCCGATCGCCCCCGGGTCTTCGCCGCCATGGCCGGGATCGATGACGACCGTGATCAGGCGCTGCATGTCAGGCTGGTTGCCCGCTTGCGACGGCTTCTGGCCGGGACGCGCCGGGCTCCCATCGTGGTATTTCTCCAGGAAAGCCATCAGGGGATCGACCGGCTCGGCAGGGTAAAGATCGAGCACCAACCGGTGGCCGTAATCGCCCACGGGCTTGAGGCTGAACACCTGCGGCTTGATCTCGGTTTTCAGTTCGATCACCAGCCGCACCACGTCGGGCTTGAAGCGGCCCGCGCGAATCAGGCGGATCTGCGGATCGGACTCGTGGATCTTGCCGGGCAGGCTTTGCAGCACCGAGTTGAATTCGATGTCCTCGATATCGACGACCAGCCGGTCGGGGTCTTTCAGCATCAGGTGCGACACCTTCAGCGGTTGGCTGAGTGAAGTGTTGTACTCAAGCGTGACGCGCGTGTAGTCGCTGGCCGGCCAGACACGCACCGCCAGCAAAGTCGGCGCCGCCTTGGCGTGGGCGGACAGCGGGGTGACCAGCAGGGTCAGGCTGGCGGTAGCGAAGCGGAGAATGTCGCGGCGGGAAAAGCCGGGAGGATGTTCAGGCATTGCCGCCCCCGGGCACTGACAGATTCGATAAGGGCAACGCGGCCGTGGTCTGCGTGCAAGAGCCGGATGCGCAGGTCGGCGGGGGGCAAATAGGGCGCCGCCCGGTCGGGCCATTCGACCAGGCAGAGGGCTGTTTCGGCGAAGTATTCGTCCAATCCCGCATCGAGGAATTCTTCCGGCGTATTGAATCTATAAAAATCAAAGTGATATAAGTTTAATCCAGAAACTACATAAGGTTCAACCAGTGTGTAGGTGGGGCTTTTCGCCGTCCCGCCAAAGCCGACTTTTCGCAACAGTCCGCGCACCAGTGTGGTTTTTCCGGCGCCGAGATCACCCTCGAGGTAAATCACGGCGCGGCAGGGTGGGCCTTGAGTCAGGGCCGCACCAAGTGCGGCGCCCAGAGCAAGCGTGGCCGCCTCGCCGGGCAAGGTCCATTCGCGGCAGGTATCATCGGCGGGATGCATGACTGGACAGCTTTGCAGGAGAAGATTCGGGACTGGGGCAGGAAACTGGGCTTTGCCGCAGTAGGTTTTGCCGGCGTCGATCTGGGCGCGGCGGAGGCAGGGCTGCGCGCCTGGCTGGCGGCAGGCTGCCACGGCGAGATGGATTATATGGCCCGCCACGGCATGAAGCGGGCACGGCCGGCCGAACTGGTGCCGGGCACGCAGGCGGTGATTGTCTGCCGGATGGATTACAGCCCCTTCCTGCCAGCGCAGCACCGACACCATGAAGGTGACGGCGCCGAGTTTCCCAACGCAGCCGAACACGCCGTCATTTCACGTTATGCGCTGGGCCGCGATTACCACAAGCTGTTGCGCGCGCGCCTGCAACAACTTGCCGCGCGCATCAGCGCTGAGGCGCCGGACAGCAGCAGCCGCGTATTCACCGATTCTGCGCCGGTCATGGAAGTCGAACTGGCCAGTCGTGCCGGGCTCGGCTGGCGCGGCAAGCACACGCTGCTGCTGTCGCGCGAGGCCGGCTCGTGGTTTTTCCTTGGCGAGATTTACGTCAACCTGCCGTTCGTTGCGGATGAACCGCTCAGCCCGCATTGCGGCGACTGCACCGCCTGCCTCGACGCCTGCCCGACCGGAGCCTTCATCGCCCCCTACCGGCTGGATGCCCGGCGCTGCATTGCCTACCTGACCATTGAATTGAAGGGGAGCATTCCGGTCGAGTTGCGCCCCCTGCTGGGCAATCGCATCTACGGCTGCGACGCTTGCCAGGACGTCTGCCCCTGGAATCGCTTCGCGCCCCTGACGCGCGAAGCGGACTTCGCGCCGCGCCACGGCCTCGACAGTGCGACGCTGATCGAGTTGTTCGCCTGGAGCGCGGAGGAATTCAACAGCAGGCTGGCCGGCTCGCCGATCCGGCGCATCGGCCACGCACGCTGGCTGCGCAACATCGCCGTGGCCCTCGGCAACGCACCCGCCTCGGCAGCAGCCAGGGCCGCGCTAACCGCGCGCCTGGACCACCCGTCAGCGCTGGTGCGCGAACATGTCAGCTGGGCGTTGAGTCGCGCATCATGAAAATCAGCCGGGCTGATCGCCGGTCACAAAAGGTCTAGCTGGATCGCTGCACCACTCGCTCCACGAGCCGACATAGAGCTTCGACCCCGACAATCCGGCCACTTCCATCGCCAGCATGTTGTGGCAGGCAGTGACGCCCGAGCCGCACTGCTGCACGACGCGGCGCGGGTCCTGGCCGTCGAGGAGATCCTGGAACTCGGCGCGCAACTCGTCCGCTGGCTTGAAATAACAGCCCGCATCGTCAAGATTCTCGAAGTAGAAGCGGTTCACCGCGCCGGGGATGTGGCCGCCGACCGGATCGAGGGTTTCGTTCTGGCCGGCGAAGCGTTCCTCGCTGCGCGCATCGAGGATCAGCATGTCCGGCGCGTGCAGTTTCGCCAGCACCTGCGCGGCGGTGACGACCTCATCCCGCGGCCGCGGCACGAACTGGGCGGCGGTCACGGCACGCTGCGCATTTTCCTGCGCGGTTTCCAGCGGCAGCTTGGCGCGACGCCAGCCCGGCAGGCCGCCGTCGAGCACCGCCACCTTGTCATGCCCCAGCCAGCGCAGCATCCACCACAGGCGCGACGCGAAAATGCCGCCCTCGTTGTCGTAGGCCACCACCTGCGTATCGGCGCCGACACCGCATTCGCCCAGGCGCGCCGCGAAGGTCGCAATGTCCGGCAAGGGATGGCGGCCATTGCTGCCGGTCTTGGCGCCCGACAGGTCGCGATCCAGGTGCAGGAACAGGGCCCCGGGAATGTGTCCCTTGGCATAGGCCTGGGCGCCGTACTCGACGTTCTGCAGGTCATGCCGGCAGTCGAACACGCGCCAGGAAGGATCATCGAGATGCTCGGCAAGCACCTCGACACTGACCAAGCGGTCGAACATCATTCGTTCTCCAGGGTAAGCCAGCTGCGCGCCTCGGCAGCGTCCTCGAACACGCGCAGGTCGGCGCTGACGAACAACTGCTCCAGCCAAGTGCTCCAGGCCACCCACTGGCTGTCGGTCACCACGGCGATGCGACGGAAGTCGCCGCCATGCGCACGGGAAAACTTGATCTCCTCCCAGGCCATGTCGACAGTGAAATCGGCCATCTCGGTGAGGTCGAACAACAGGTCGAGCATGCCGCCGAAGCGGCCGTCCTCCAGTACATACTCCTCGAACTCGCGAAAGTCATCGAGGGTGAATTCCCCCATGACGGTCACGCTGACCAGGCTCTGGGTGTGATCAATGGTAATCATTGTTTGGCGATCTCCTCGGCCATGATACGACGATAGAACTCGTGAAAGTGCTGCATGCCATCCTCCATCGGCGACTGGTAGGGGCCGACCTCGCTGCGCCCCT
>CAYYHO010000132.1:0-5280 GCA_964471725.1 uncultured Methyloversatilis sp.
CTGCTGCTTGATCAGGTCGAGGATCGGCTCGTCGAGATAGCGCTTGCCGATGCGGAAATCGGCCGAATAGTGGAACCAGTCGTGGCGGCGCAGCAGTGACGACAGCCAGGTCTTGCCGACGCCGGACATGCCGAGCAGGGTGACTTTCTTGTGGGGCCAGGCGCGGAAGGAGGGGATATCGAATTGCATGGCGGCGACTCTTCTTTCTGGGCGGATGCCGGTCAAGCGGGAGGGGCGGTGGATTTGCGCGCCCTGCTGACCACGCCGGTCAGCTTGCCGAAGGCGGCGAGCCCGGGCCACGCGTCGATGGGCACCGGCAGCTTGCGCTGCCAGTTGGGATGCTGGTCTTCGAGCGTGCCGGGGAAGTTCGGCTGCTCGCGCACCGCCAGGATGTCCTCGGGCTGCACCATCATGATCTGCGCCGGACTGCGCGCCAGGTAGGCATGGATCGCCAGCACGCACTCGGCGGAGAGTTCCGGCATGGCGGCCGGGTTCTTGCCGACGCCGGCCGGCAGCAGGTGTTCGCGCTCGAGGGCCCAGAGCAGGCGGCCGCGATCCCAGTCGCGCTCGGTCAGCAGCCGCTGACGCATCTCCTCGCTGGGAAACAGCTTGAGGGCGCCGCGGATGGCGAGGTCCTCGCCGTGCCAGAAGCCGCGCAGGGTCGGCAGGTCGTGGGTGCCGGCAGCCACCAGGGCCTGCGGCGGGATGTCGGCCGGCAGCCGGAAATTGCCGTCCGGGTAGCGTTCGAAGATCAGCGGATGGTAGGACAGCACGCCGCACCCGGCGAGGCGCGGCCGGAAGCCATCCGGCACGGTGCCGAGGTCCTCGCCGATCACCAGGCACTGGTTGCGGCGGCTTTCCAGGGCGACGATGCCGAGCAGATCCTCGAAGGGGTAATGCACGTAGGCGCCTTCGCGGGCGGAAATGTGCGCGGGCACCCAGAACAGGCGCAGCAGCCCCATGACATGGTCGATGCGCAGGGCGCCCGCATGTTTCATGTTGGCGCGCAGGATGTCGATGAAGGGCAGGTAGGCGGCGGCGCGCAGGCGCTCGGGCACGAAGGGCGGCAGGCCCCAGTCCTGGCCCATCAGGTTGATTTCGTCCGGCGGCGCGCCGACATGGGCGTCGCGGGCGAATACGGACTGCCAGGTCCAGGCTTCGGCGCCGCCGGGGTTGGCGCCGACGGCGAGGTCTTGATAGAGGCCGACTGCCATGCCCCTGCGCTGCGCGCGTTGCGCCACGGCGGCCAGCTGGCTGTCGGCCTGCCATTGCAGCCAGGCGTGGTAGGCGATTGCGGTTTCGTGCGCGGCGGCGAAGGCGGCCACCGCCGGTGCGGCGGGATCGCGATATGCGGCCGGCCAGGCCGGCCAGCCCCAGACATCCGCATCGGCGGCGCGGAAACTGGCTTGCAGGGCTTCGAAGCGCGCATGCTGTTCGAGTTCCGCGCCCTGGTCCTGGCGCCAGGCGGCAAAGGTGCTCCGGCGTGCCGTGGCTTCCGGCGCGGTGCCCGCCTGGAATTCGGCGAACAGCATGGCCAAAATTTCGAATTTGAGCGCTGCCACGCCCGGGTAATCGACCAGTTCCGCAGCCCGCACGGCTTGCAGACGCCCCTGAAAGTCGGCGCTGGCGAGACGGCATTGCGCCGCCGCGCAATGCGCAAACTCGGGTATCGCCTCGACATCGAGGTACAGCACATTGACGAAACTGCGCTGCGACGGACTGTAGGGGCTGATGTGCGCCGGATTGTCGGGAAACAGGGCGTGCAGGGGATTGACGCCGACCAGGTGGCCGCCGGCTTCGGCGGTGAGTTCGAGCAGGTCGCCGAGATCGGTGAAATCGCCGATGCCCCAGTTACGGCCGGAGCGGACACCGTACAGCTGAAGGGTCAGCCCCCAGAGGCGCTCGCCCGCGCTGAGGGCGGCCGGCTGGTGGCATTGCGGCGGCACGACGATGAGCGGCATCGTCAGCCGCCTGGCCTGGTCGGCGGCATCGACCTGCAGCCGGTGGTAGCCCATCGTGCTGACGGGCGGCAGTTCGAGCTGGCAGCGCAGGCGGTCGGCATGGCTGTCGAGGCGCGGCAGTGCAGCGGGCGTGAAGGCTGCCGTGCTGGTCGTGCCCGCTTCCTCGACGATCGTCCAGCGCCACTCCCGGTCACCATCCGCGCGCGCAAGGCTCAGGGGCACCTGGATGGCGCTGCCGGTGCGGGCGACGACGACGGGCGGCAGCGCCTGCTCCCATTCGGCGGCGTTCAGCACATCCAGCAACGCGTCGGGGGCAACGGCGACCTGTGCCTGCGGATGGTGCATCGCGGCCAGCAGTGCCTGACTGGTATGGTCCGCGGTCCGGTGATCGGCACCCCAGATGTCGTGGTAGTGGTCGGCGATGCCGCACCGGCGGGCGAGCGATTTCAGGCTGTCGGTCATGCGTGGTTTCCGGAGGTCAGGGCAGGTCGCGCTGGCGCAACAGGGCGAGTGTACGGCCTTCGAGCGGATACAGCGCGTGACCCTCGAAGCTTCCATCCACATCGAGGCCGGCATGATAGTGGGTGTCGAGGATCGCCTGCCAGACGCAGCCCTCGCAGAGGATGGGCAGGCGGAAGTCGATGCGCTCGTGGTGGGCGTTGAACAGCAGGATGAAGTTGTCGTCATGCACGCCGCGCCCGCGCCGGTCGACTTCGCCGAGCAGTTCGCCCGACAGATAAACGCCGAGGCTGCGGGCGAAATCGTGCGCCCATTCATGCTCGCTCATCTCAGCGCCGTCGGGCTTGATCCAGTGGATGTCCTTGATGCGCGCGCCGTGCGGCGCGAGGCCATGGAAAAAGTTGCGGCGGCGGAACACCGGGTGCTCGCGGCGCAGCCGGATCAGGCGGGCGACATAGTCGAGCATGACCGCGTCATCGGGCGTCAGCGCCCAGTTAACCCAGCTGCTTGCGTTGTCCTGGCAGTAGGCGTTGTTGTTGCCGCGTTGCGTGCGGCCCATCTCGTCGCCGGCCAGCAGCATCGGCACGCCCTGCGAAAGGAACAGCGTGGCGAGCAGGTTGCGTTTCTGGCGCGCGCGCAGCGCATTGACGGCCGGATCGTCGGTCGCGCCTTCCACGCCGCAGTTCCAGGAAAGATTGTGGTCGCTGCCGTCGCGGTTGTGCTCGCCGTTGGCATGGTTGTGTTTGTGGTTGTAGCTGACGAGATCCTGCAGGGTGAAGCCGTCGTGGGCGGTGATGTAGTTGATGCTGGCATGCGGACGGCGGCCGTTGTGGGCATACAGGTCGCTGGAGCCGGTCAGGCGGCGCGCGAACTCGCCGATCAGGCCGCCATCGCCGCGCCAGTAGGCGCGCATGCAGTCGCGGTAGCGGTCGTTCCATTCCGCCCAGCCGACGGGGAAATTGCCGACCTGGTAACCGCCTTCGCCGAGGTCCCAGGGTTCCGCGATCAGCTTGACCTGCGACAGCACCGGGTCCTGGTGCAGGATGTCGAAGAAGGCGCCGAGCCGGTCCACTGCGTGCAGTTCGCGGGCCAGCGCCGCGGCGAGATCGAAGCGGAAGCCATCGACATGCATCTCCTGCACCCAGTAGCGCAGCGAATCCATGATCATCTGGAGCACGCAGGGATGCTGCAGGTTGAGCGTGTTGCCGCAGCCCGTGTAGTCGGTGTAGAGGTTGGGGCTGTCGGGCTTGAGGCGGTAGTAGGCGGCGTTGTCGATGCCGCGGAAACTCAGCGTCGGCCCGAGGTGGCTGCCCTCGGCGGTGTGGTTGTAGACCACGTCGAGGATGATCTCGAAGCCCGCTGCATGCAGGGTCTTGACCATGCTCTTGAACTCGTCGATCGAGCCGCTGGCGCAGTAGCGCTGCTCGGGGGCGAAGAAGCCGATCGAGTTGTAGCCCCAGAAATTGCGCTTGCCCTGATCCACCAGGAAACGGTCGTCGATGAAGGCATGCGTCGGCATCAGCTCCAGCGAGGTGACGCCCAACTTCTTCAGGTGCGCGATGACCGGTGCGCTGGCCAGCCCGGCATAAGTGCCGCGCAGGGCGGCAGGCACGTCCAGATGGTTGCTGGTGAAGCCGCCCACATGCAGCTCGTAGATCACCATCTCGTGCCAGGGAATCCGCGGCGCGCGGTCGCCATTCCAGGCAAAGGCCGGATCGATGACGCGGCATTTCGGCATGCCGGCGGCGCTGTCGCGGCAGTCGAAGGAGAGGTCGCCGGCGGGGTGGCCGTAGCGATAGCCATAATGGGTATCGCTCCAGGTCAGCGTGCCGACGATGTCTCTGGCATAGGGATCGAGCAGCAGCTTGTGGCCGTTGAAGCGCTGGCCGCCCTGCGGGTTGTAGGGGCCATGCACCCGGTAGCCATACAACAGTCCGGGCCGCGCTTCGGGCAGATAACAATGCCAGACCAGGTCGGTCTGCTCGCGCAGCTCGATGCGCTGCAGCTCATGCTCGCCGCTGGGGTCGAACAGGCAAAGTTCGACCTTTTCGGCGTTCTCGGAAAACAGCGCGAAGTTGACGCCCTCGCCATCCCAGGTGGCGCCGCGCGGATAGGGCGCGCCCGGCCAGACGGCGGCGAACGGAGAGCGCTGGACGTGCTGCATGTGCTCTCTCGCCGATCTGGCGGTCACCGGGGCGAGGGCAGCACGTCGGCTGGGTCTCAGCGGCTTACTTCACGAGGCGGAAACTATTCACCACCGTTCGCAGTGCTTCGGACATGGCGAGGAGTTCACGTACCACCAGGTCGGTTTCGTGCGCGGCTGCAACGTTGCCGTCGATCAGCGTGGCAATTTGCTCGATATTGTTGCTGACCAGTTCGCTGGCGATCACCTGCTCGCGCGCTGCTTCGGCGATGTGGCGGGCCATGTCGGCGACTTCCTCGGTGACGACGGTTACCTTGGAGAGGCCTTCGCCGCTCACGCGAATCATTTCATTGCCTTGGGCGACTTCACTGACGGCGCGCCCCATCGAAGCCACCGCGCTGTCGGTCACGCTGCGGATCTCGGTTACCGTGGCGGTGATGTCCTTGGTGCTCGTGGAGGTGCGTTCGGCCAGTTTGCGCACCTCGTCGGCGACTACCGCAAAACCGCGGCCTTGTTCGCCGGCGCGCGCTGCCTCGATGGCGGCGTTCAGGGCGAGCAGGTTGGTCTGGTCGGCGATTTCGCGGATCACCTGGGTGATGACGCCGATCTTGGCGATGGCGCGGTCGAGCTCGGCGATCGCGCTGCTGGATTCCTGCACCGAGCTGACCACCCGGTCGGTGGCCTCCATGCTGTGCCGCATGCTGCCCTGGGCGTTGG
>CAYYHO010000133.1:0-5269 GCA_964471725.1 uncultured Methyloversatilis sp.
ACGGCGCGCAGCGCGGCGAAGGCGCTCGCCGCGGCCGAGGAGATCGGCTACCCGCTCGTCGTTCGTCCCTCGTACGTGCTCGGCGGGCGCGCGACGGAGATCGTGCACCAGCAGGCCGACCTCGAGCGCTACATGCGCGACGCCATCAAGGTGTCGAACGATTCGCCGGTACTGCTCGACCGCTTCCTCAACGATGCCACCGAGGTCGATGTCGATGCGCTGTGCGACGGCAAGCAGGTCATCATCGGCGGCATCATGGAGCACATCGAACAGGCCGGCGTGCATTCGGGCGACTCGGCCTGCTCGCTGCCGCCCTACTCGCTCTGCCGGGAAGTGCAGGACGAACTGCGCCGCCAGACCGAGGCGATGGCCCGCGGCCTCAACGTCGTCGGTTTGATGAACGTGCAGTTCGCCATCCAGGGCCGCGGCGACGATGCCGTCGTCTATGTGCTCGAAGTCAATCCGCGCGCCTCGCGTACCGTGCCTTACGTCTCCAAGGCCACCAGCCTGCCGCTCGCCATGATCGCGGCGCGCTGCATGGCGGGGCGCAGCCTGGCCGAGCAGGGCGTGACGCATGAGGTGATCCCGCCCTACTACTCGGTGAAAGAAGCCGTCTTCCCGTTCATCAAGTTCCCCGGTGTCGACACCATCCTCGGCCCCGAAATGAAATCCACCGGCGAGGTGATGGGAGTCGGCCGCAGCTTCGGCGAGGCCTTCCTCAAGTCCCAGGTCGCCGCGAGCGCGCGGCTGCCCGCCGCCGGCCGCGCGCTCCTGACGGTGAAACCAGCCGACCGGGCCAAGGCCATCGAAATCGCGCAGCACCTGCATGAACTCGGCTTCGCCCTGCTCGCCACGCGCGGCACGGCCAGCGCCCTCCAGGCAGCCGGCCTGCCGGTAGCGACCGTCAACAAGGTCAGCGAGGGCCGCCCGCACATCGTCGACATGATCAAGAACAACGAGATCGTGCTGATCGTAAACACCGTCGACGAGAAACGCAGCGCGATCGCCGATTCGCGCTCGATCCGCACCTCGGCCCTGGCGCAGAAGGTCACCCTGTTCACCACGGTGCAGGGCGCCCTGGCCGCCTGCATCGGCATGCGCTGTTCCGGCCTGGAAACCTATTCGATCCAGCAGCTGCATGCCGAACTGAGTGCGCCGAGCAGCTCAAGGCCGAACTGCAGCGCCTCAAGAGCATCGACCGCCCCGCCGTCATCGCCGCCATCGCCGAGGCCCGCTCGCATGGCGACCTCTCCGAAAACGCCGAGTACGATGCCGCCAAGGAGCGCCAGGGCTTCATCGAGGGCCGCATCGCCGAAGTCGAAGGCAAGCTCGGCAACGCCCAGGTCATCGACCCGCGCGCGCTCGACGCCGACGGCCGCGTCGTCTTCGGCGCCACCGTCGAGCTCGAGGATGTCGATGGCGAGCAGACCGTCACCTACCAGATCGTCGGCGACGACGAGGCCGACCTCAAGCAGGGCAAGATCTCGCTCAACTCGCCGGTCGCCCGCGCACTGATCGGCAAGTTCGCCGGTGATGTCGCCGAAGTGCAAACCCCCGGCGGTCGCCGCGAATACGAAATCCTCGACGTGCGCTATGAGTAGGCCCGCCCCCCTTCGCCCCCCTCGCAGGGGGTTCCAAACGGCTCGCTGACGCTCGCACATTACGGGGCACACTGTTTGGGGCGTGGCGCAGTTTGCGGCTGGCGCCGCGTGCCGCGTTTGCTTGGGACGGCCCGGCGCAAACGCTAAAGTGGTATTTCACGTTAAGGAATTATTCGCAATGACTGACAACAACTCGCGCCTGCGCGTCGGCATCCCCAAGGGCAGCCTGCAGGAAACGACGCAAAGCCTGTTCAACCGCGCCGGCTACAACCTGCGCATCTCCGGCCGCTCCTACTACCCGACCGTCGATGACACGGAAATCGAGTGCATCCTGATCCGCCCGCAGGAAATGGCGCGCTACGTCGGCCAGGGCGTGCTCGACTGCGCCATCACCGGGCTCGACTGGATCCTCGAAACCGGCGCCGACGTCGTCGAACTGGCCAACCTGAAAGCGCCCTGGCCCAACTATGGCACCGTCCGCTGGGTAATGGCCTCCAAGGAGGGCTCGCCCTTCGTCACGGTGCAGGACCTGCAGGGCAAGCGCATCGCCACCGAAGTCGTCGGCATGACGAAACGCTTCCTCGCCGAACATGGCGTCGAAGCCAGCATCGAATTCTCCTGGGGCGCCACCGAGGTCAAGCCGCCGATTCTCGCCGACGCCATCGTCGATGTCACCGAGACCGGCTCGTCGCTGCGCGCCAACAACCTGAAAATCATGCACGTCGTGCTGGAGAGCACGCCGCGCTTCATCGCCAATCACGCCGCCCTCGCCGATCCCTGGAAGACGGCCAAGATCGACCGCCTGCTGATGATGCTGAAAGGCGCCATCGCCGCCGCCACGCGCGTCCTGCTGTCGATGAACGTGCCGCGCGACTGCACCGAAGCCGTGCAGCGATTGCTGCCCGCGGGCGCCAAGCCCACCGTCTCCACCCTCTCCGACCCCGGCTGGCTGGAACTCAGCATCGTCGTCGAGGAAAAATTCGTGCGCGAACTGGTGCCCAGCCTGTACCAGGCCGGCGCCCGCGGCATCATCGAACTGCCGATCAACAAGATCGTCGAATAGCCCCGTTCGCGCCTGCAATCAAGAACGCGCCGGCCACTTTCATTGGCCGGCGTTTTCAACGGGGCGTGGTAATTTCCAGGGACGCATCCAGCTCGACGGTGGCGTCGAGGACCTGATTGACCAGCGCGCTGTCGTGATCCGACCACTCGGCGTCGGGATCGAGCGAGCGGGTCGCCAGCGGCGTGATGTCGAAGTCGACGAACTGGCAACACGACATTACGAAAGCTCACCCTTGAACGCATTGGCAAGCACGGACGGCATCAGCTTGTCGGCGAAGTCACTAGCCTTGTTGTAACGGGTCTCGATAGCATCTGCTGCTTTGAGCATGACATCAATCCGTCGAACGATCTCTTTTTGCTCCATCAACGGAGGCAAATTGAGCGGAAGCTCGCGGACTCGCTGGCAGTTCAATGCCTGCGGCCCGGAGCCACTACCTGCCTCGCGGTTTGCCTCGTACTGTCCCTGAAACCAGTACCAAAGATACTTTGGCTCCATCAGTCCATGATCCAGAATTACCGCCGCCATGTTCTGATTGATACACGCCTCGATCTCAAGAATTGCTGACTGCCCTCTCGTCTTCCCTTCGCCAATCATGGCGATCAGGACAGTGCCTTTCGGCAGAATTCTGACTGACGAGTTTGCAAACCCGGCTTCCGTGATCTGCTCTCTGGTTAATCGAATGAGGCAGTTTTGCACTTCACCCGAGCTTACCCAGGGAATATCGCCTCCCCAGTAGGACGGCTCTTTGCGCGATGGTGTACTTCCGTTGCAAACGTGGCCGATAGCGCCGACGAAGCACTGCACCCAAGAAGCTGGAAGGGCATCGCTCTCACTGGCCGGGAATGACTCAAAGAATTCGGTGATCTTTCGGCGATCACTCTCCCGTGACGCCGCCGCCAGGCGTGCCGACTTGATATTGGAAAGCAATACTTGAGCGGCTTCAGGCTGATGCTCATGCCGCCACTCTTCGGTCAGTCTGCCCGAGCACGCTGCCGCCAGCACCGACATGCGAAAACGCTTGAGGATGGCAGGAATGCTTTCGAGCCGTGCGCGGGTATCGTCAAGGCGGGCAGCGATTTGATCGAGCTTGTTGGCAATCCGACGCTGCACCTCAATGTCTGGAAGCGATAGCTCCAGATCAAGAAGTTCTTCCTTCGGCAGTGTGGACTGATTTACCCAATGTTTGCATAGGGGTTCGATTTCACCATGCAGCCACTTGAACCAAAGCTGCTTCTGCACGAAGGCCGGTTCTGCAATGTTGCGCTGTAACCGAAGTCGGGTCAGATGATTGCTGAATGCAAATTCACCTTCCTCACGGAATATCGCGGACTTGCCTACGAGCTTCCCGCTATTGGTGGTGCAGACGAGAACATCGTCAGGCTTCAGCCGATATTTTGCAGAGGCAAGTTCGTGCGGGACTGTGCGAACTAACGAGAGGTCAAGGTGACCGTCGGAGTGAATGTTGTTCATCCGAAGATGCTTGAATCCATCAACGACGCTCTTCTCCCCGCAAGCAAAGCCCGACTGAACGCTTTCGACGACATCGCCGAGCCGGTAGTCTTGCCAAGTCATTCGGCGCTATCCCCGTTGGACTCAATCATCGCCAGCACTTCGCGTAGTCCATCGACCGCCGCTTCAAGCTCCGCGATGGCTTCCGCCGCCAGGGCTTCGGGTTCGGGCAGATCGTCGGCATCCTCAAGCGATTCGTCCTTGAGCCAGGTGATGTCGAGCTTGTAGCCGCGCTCCTTGACCTCGGAGAGGTGGAACTTGCGGAAGCGTCCGGCTTCGCCCTGATCCTTGCGCTTGCTGCGCCCGTTGGGATCGCTGCCGTAACACACCTCGAATTCGGCGAAGTGCTGGGCGGTCAGCGGGCGGGATTTCTTGGTCACCCCCGGCACGTTGGCCCGGCCATCGAATATCCAGACATTCTCGGTCGGCGTGCCTTTCTGGAGAAACACGACATTCGCCTTGACGCCCTGGGAGTATGGGGTGAACGTGCCTCGCGGCAGACGCAGGATCGTATGCACGTTGCAGTCCTGCATTAGAATCTCGAAGACCTCGCCTGCCTTGTCCTCGAACAGACAGTTGTCCGGCAGCACCACAGCGGCACGGCCACCGGGCTTGAGCACGGTCAGGATGTGCTGGACGAAGTTCAGTTGCTTGTTGCTGGTCTCGACCGTGAAATCCTCGCGCTCGGGTGCTTGGTTCGCGCCCTTGGTGCCGAACGGCGGATTGGTCAGGATGCAGTCGTATTGGGGACCTCCCGCTCCTTCGGCGATCGAGTCGCCGTAGCGGATATCCGCCTCGATGCCGTGAAGGTAGAGGTTCATCAGCGCCAGCCGGCGGGTCTCCAGGACGATCTCGCCGCCTGAGAAGGTGCCGCGCTTGAGCCGGATCTGCCTATCCCGATCCAGCGGCTGGCCCCGCTCCTTCAGGTTCCATTCGGCCGCGGCGATCAGGAAGCCGGCAGTGCCGACGGCCGGATCGTGGATCGAATAGTCGGCGCTCTGCCCAATGTCCGGGCGGACGCAGCGGACGATGGAGCGGATGGCTGCCCGCGGGGTGAAGTACTGGCCGGCGCCCTTCTGCTCGGCAGCGTACTTCT
>CAYYHO010000134.1:0-5226 GCA_964471725.1 uncultured Methyloversatilis sp.
GAACGCCGCCTTGCGGCCGGCCCAGAATTTCAGCCGCTCGGTTTCGCTCTGCGAGACGCGCAGGCCGCGCGCGCCGCTCTTTTCGAGCACCGCGCACATGGCGGCGATCTCCTCCGCCACCTCCTGGGCGGTGCCATCGGATTCGGCCAACAGGATCGCCGCCGCGCTGAGGTCGTAGCCGGCATGCACGAAGGCCTCGACCGCGGCGGTGGCCGGCTTGTCCATCATTTCCAGGCCGGCCGGGATGATGCCGGCGGCGATGATCGCCGCCACCGCGTTGCCGGCCTGCGTGACGTCGTCGAAGCTGGCCATCACCACCTGCGCCACGGTCGGCTTCGGCGTCAGCTTGACGGTCGCCTCGAGCACCACGCCGAGCATGCCTTCGGAACCGACGAGCAGCGCCAACAGGTCGTAGCCGGGGCTGTCGAGCGCATGGGAGCCGATCTCGACGACGCTGCCGTCGATCAGCGCGACGCGCAGCTTGAGGATGTTGTGCACCGTGAGCCCGTACTTCAGGCAATGCACGCCGCCGGAATTCTCGGCGACGTTGCCGCCGATGGTGCAGGCGATCTGCGAGCTCGGGTCGGGGGCGTAATAGAGGCCGAACGGCGCCGCCGCCTCGGAGATGGCGAGGTTGCGCACGCCGGGCTGCACGCGCGCGAGGCGGGCGCGCGGGTCGATTTCCAGGATGCGCATGAAGCGCGCCAGCGACAGCACCAGGCCGGCCGCCACCGGCGTCGCGCCGCCGGACAGGCCGGTGCCGGCCCCGCGCACCACCACCGGCACGCGCAGTTCGTGGCAGACGCGCAGCACGGCGAGCACCTGCGCCTCGTCGTCCGGCAGCGCCACCGCCCAGGGCAGGCAGCGATAGGCGGTCAGGCCGTCGCACTCATAGGGCTTGATGTCTTCCGCCTCGCTGAGCAGGCCGCCCGCCGGCAGCAGCGGCGCCAGCCGGGCAAGCAGGCTGGCGCGACGGGCCGGATCCTGGTCAGGGGTGCTTGCTGTCACAGCGGTCATCTGGGGTGCTCGCGTGGAATGAAACGGAATGGAGGAGCGCCATTATCCCCGATTGCGGCGCGCAAGCTGTACAGCCTGCGCGGCAACACGGTTTATGGCGAGAAAAAGCAGCTTTCCCGCCGGGCCGCCCCAAGGGAAAGCGGCACGCGCCGCCAGGCGCAACCCGCTCCGCAGCCAAACCGGCAGCTCCCCGTGATATCCGCGCGCAGCGCGCACGAAATAACCCCTCGCAAGGGGGGAGAAGGGGGGCGGGTGTTTTCATGATGCGAAGTATTTCGCATCATGAAAGCGCCACGCGCGCGCGCAGCTTGCGCACCCACTCGGGGCTCAGCCCGGGCGCTGCGGCCAGGCGGGCCAGCGCGGCGGCGAGCGGCCGCTGGCTGCGCACCGCGCGCCAGAACTGCGTCAGGGTGACGGCGCCGGGTGGCCGTTCGACATGCACGAGTTGCATGCCGGCACGGATCGCGCCGGGCGTCAGCACCCGGCAGTGCCAGCCGGTGCAGCCTGCGGCGTCGATATGGGCGGCGATGCCGGCGCAATCGGCGCGCCGGTCGATCTTCCAGCAGGGCGTGCGCGGCTGCGTCACCTGGATGCGTGCGTCCCCCAGCGCGAAGATGTCGCCGATGCAGACGCTGTCTTCGAGCAAACCGCGCGTCGAGATGTTCTCGCCCAGGCCGCCGGGAACCAGGTTGCGCGCCGCGGGGAACGCCGCCTGCAGGCTGTCATGGTGTTCGGCGGGAAACAGGTGCAAGGCCTTGTCCGGGCCGCCGTGCGCCTCCAGGTCGGCATGTGCGTCGCCCGCCAGGCCTTCGGGGCCGAGCCAGAGCGCTTCGCTCACCGCGCTCTTGACGATGGCGCTGGCGCGCCCCTCATCGGCGAACGGGGCGACCGCGCCGGTGAAGACCGCATCGACCGTGCAGGGAGGCAGCAAGTTGGGGTCGGCCATGCGGGCGATTGCGGGGCTACAGTTTGATTGCCGTCAGATCGTGGCTCAGCTGTTCCAGCGCGCTTTCGTTGGCGGCCGCATCGCTGCGTTGGCGTTCGAGAAAACCGCTGGCGACTGCGCGCCAATGCGCCGCGCCGCGCTGCACGATTTCACCCAATAACGCCGTCCTGCCAGCACCGACTTTCTCGTAGTCGCAGTTTGCCAGGGCCGGAAACATCTCGCGGCGCAGCCCGTCGAAGTTGGCGAACCAGAAATGCAGTTGCGGCCAGGCTTTCCGTTCGAGCAGGGCGGGCAGCGTGACCAGGCAGTCGGCGAGGTTGTCGCGCACGGCGCGCGCGAGAATTTCCGGGCGGCGCTTGCCGAAGCCGGCCAGCATGGTTTCCCACTCGGGGCCGAGCAGGCGACCGGCGGCATGCTCGCCGCGCTCGTGCAGGATCAGGGTTTCGGTTTCGACCGCGGCCATGCGTTCCAGCGCCGCCTGCGGATCGTCGGCGTAGCCGTGGGCGGCGAGCGCCCGCGCCAGCGCCCCGGGCGTCTGCTTCATGTTCCAGGCTTCGGCCTTTTCCCACAGCCACTGCCGCAGCGCCTCGCGCCGCACGATGACGACGCCATTCTGCAGGGCGGCCGGGATGGCGGTGAGGTCGCGCGCATACTCCCGCTCGCAGACCAGCACCGTGAGCCCGTCGTGCTCGGCGCGGGAGGCCAGGCGGCCGAGGAAGAAGTGCGGCTTGCCGAAGCGGCCGATGCCGGCGCCATAGACGAGGCCATGCGGCGCCAGCTGGCGGTTGATGGCCGCGCTGGCGAAGGGGTCGAACTCTGCGCCGGCCAGCGGCAGCTGGGCGAAACTGTCCTCGACGAGGGTCTCCCAGAGCGCTTCGCGTGCCGTCAGCCAGGCGCCGACATCGCCGCGCGCCAGCGTCGCGCCGAGGGGAATGCCCTGCTCCCAGCGGTAGTACTCGCGCATTTCGAGCAGGTAGGTGCACAGCGACATCTCGCGCGCATGGCGCGCATCGGCGATGGCGCAGTTGCGCTGGACGGCGCTGACGAGGGGGGCAAATTCGCGGTTCATGGCGGCGGCGCTGTTCATGGCTGCGGCTGGCGCTTGCGCCCCTGCCAGTGTACGACCCCCTGCATGATGCGCGAGAACGGGAGCGCATCGAAGTTCTCGTACTCGGCCTGGGCAAGGCGCACCAGCTTGAGGACATTCGGCGCCGGCGCATCCGGATCGAGCAGGTCGCGCAGGCCGGTCAGGCCGCCGCATTGCACCTTCATCACCATGGCATGCGGCAGGATGCGCTGCGCATCCTTGATCTTGAGGGCGAAGGCGGAGTTCTTGCGCAGCAGGACGAGCAACTGGCCGCAGGCCGCGCGCACCAGCGGTTCGCGGCAGGCCACCACTTCGCGTTCGGCCAGCGACAGCCGCTGCGCGGCCTCGCAGACCGCCGCCTGCGCCAGCATGGCCCGCTCGAACACGCAGGGCAGTGGATTCAATCGGCTGCGGGCGAGGTGGAAGCTAGTTTCGTCCATCGCAGCGTCAGGGCGTCAGAGCCTGTGAAAAAATTCGTCGCGAGCGCAGGCGAGACAAGGCGTGAGCGAACGAGACGCGAGACATATCAATTGGATAGGCGAAGCGTTGAGGCTCGCGAGCAACGCAGTATCGTCAAGCGCAGCAGAATTTTTCATAGGCTCTCAGGATTCGTCGCCGGTGAGGGGTTCAGGTTCGCGCACGGTGCGCAGCGCCTCTTCGGCCTGCAACTCGTTTTCGCCGAAGGCGATCTTGATCAGGCTGTTGCCCAGCTCGGTTTCCCGGCGCAGGCGCTTGGCTTCGGTCGAGGCATCCTTGAAGCCGGGGTAGGCGGTGATCTTTTCCAGCTGCTTGATCGGGCCCAGCTGGCTGACACGGTAAATGTAGTAAGGCATGTTGTCCCTATTCGGATTGGCTGATTGCGGACTGCTCATTCCACGTAACGCTTGCTCGCCCTGCGGCGGCCAGGTTTGGATTTCTGGATGATCACGCCCTTGATGACGGACAGATCGGAAATGCTGGCGCTGGGATAACTGGGGTTGAGGGGAACCAATTTCCAGCCCCCCCCGGTGTCATTGCCCTCGGCGTGCCGCAACTGGCGGAAGATCCATTCGCCATCGAGCCAGGCCATCACGTAGGAGCCGTCGACGGCGAGTCCCTCGGGCTCGATGACGATGATGTCGCCCTGGATGAATTCGGGCTCCATGCTGTCGCCCAGCACCATCAGGGCGAAGGACTCGGCCGCGCTGCAGCCTGCGAGCGCGGCATCCATGGCCGGCGCGCCATCGGCAGCGGCTGCGGCGGCAGGACCGGCGGGAACCACGGGAATCGGAAACGGTTTTTTTTCGCTCATTCGGGAATCCAGCGCAACAGGTAATAAAGACGGAAGCCTTCCGAAGAGCGCGAGGGCCCCACGACTTCGGCGGCATGCAGATTATGCCCCGGCTGCGCCCGGGCCAGCGCTTCCGCCTCGGTAGCCACGATCACGACGCAGTTTTCCGGGAAACGCTTGCGCTTGCCGCGCGTCGCCTGCACCAGGGCGAAGTGCTGCTGCACCAGCTGCGGCGCCTCGGCATCGAGATAGACGCCGCCCTTCATGAGCGGAGCCCTCTCAGCACCTTCAGATCCTGGATGATCGGCGCGAACAGGGGTTCCAGGTGGCCGCGCATCTGCGGGCCGACCGCCGTGGTGCGCGACAGGATCGGCTCGGCATCCTGGGCGGAGAGTTGCGCCAGCGCCTGCAGCGCCGCGTGCTCGGCGCGCAGCGCGTCGCAGGCGGCCAGCTCCGGCGCCGTTGCTGCGCCGTCGGCGAAATGGCTGCCCAGCAGGTTGAGCAGCAGGTAGACCGTCTCGTGCGCGAGCGGCTTTTCCAGCGCCAGCTCGGCCGCCTTCAGATAGGCCTGGCCGGCGCCCGAGAAACAGCGCACCAGCAGCAGCGCGGCCGGCGACGCTGCGACGAAACCGGCCGGCAGGGCGCGTGCCGGCTCCGCGGGCAGGCGGTCCGGCAGGCTCTCCAGAAAACCCGGCAGGTAATGGGGGCGGCGGCGCGCCTTGAGCCAGAGCTTTTCCAGCGCTGCCGGGTCGATCAATCCCGCCGCCAGCACGACGCGCACCGTCTGCATGGCGACCACCGGGTCGGCCTCGAACGGCAGGTGCTCGACCAGGTGGTCGACCAGCACGCGGCCCATCCCGCCCGCGCGCACCGCAGCGCAACCCAGCATGACGCGGGCCAGTTCCG
>CAYYHO010000135.1:0-5211 GCA_964471725.1 uncultured Methyloversatilis sp.
CCAGTCCTTTTTCGACCGCAGCGAGATCAAGGACCTCACCTGCTACCTGCGCCTGCTCGCCAATGCTGCCGACGATCCGGCCTTCATCCGTGCCGCGACGACGCCGAAGCGCGGCATCGGCGGCACCACGCTGGAGGCGCTCGGCCAGGCCGCCGGCCGCCGCCACATCAGCCTGTGCGCCGCCATCTTCGCGCCGGGCATCGAGACCGAAATCAAGCCGGCGCAGCTCGCCGCGCTGCGCGAGTTCGGCCAGTTCATCCAGCGCATCGAGGCGCGCGCGCAGCGGGAGCCGGCCGGGCAGGTGCTCGACGCCCTGCTCAAGGCCATCGGCTACGAGGCCTGGCTGTTCGAGAGTGCCGCGGCGCCGGAGGCGGCGGCGCGCTGGGCCAACGTACGCGACTTCACCGGCTGGCTCGCCGCCAAGGGCGAAGAGGAAGGCAAGAACCTGCTCGAACTGGCGCAGAGCGTGGCGCTCGCCAGCATGCTCGACAAGCAGGACGAAAATGCCGATGCGGTGCAGCTCGCCACCCTGCACGCGGCCAAGGGGCTGGAGTTCCGCCATGTCTTCCTGGTCGGCGTCGAGGAAGGCAGCCTGCCGCACCGCGAGGCGATCGAGACCGGCAGCATCGAGGAAGAGCGGCGGCTGATGTACGTCGGCATCACGCGCGCCCAGCTGAGCCTGAACCTCAGCTGGTGCGCACGCCGCAAGCAGGGCCGCGAAGTCGTCGAGCGCAGCCTCTCGCGCTTCGTCGCCGAACTCGGCGACGACGTCGTGCATCAGGGGCTGGGCGCCGTCCCGTCAGCGCCGACTTTCCAGGATCGCGCGGCGGGCAATGCGCGGTTGGCCAGTTTCAAGGCGATGCTGGGGAAAACTCCCGGCTAGCGGCTTTGGCGCCAGCATTTCCGACGACCGGACGGCACTCATCGGAATCGCCGTCATCGCTGCCGGATGCCGGCTTGTCATTCACCACGCGCAACAAGGACCAGTAGCCGAACAGGTTCACCGGGATGTGCTCGGCCACCTCGAGCCCGGTCTCGCTGAGGAAATCGTCCAGCGCGAAATCCGGGCGGAAGCCGACCTGGCCGGAGAAGCGCCCCATGAAACGCTCCAGCCCGTTGATCAGCGAGCCGCCCTGCATGAAGTGGTTGACGATGTAGAGGTCGCCGCCCGGCCGGCAGACGCGGCGCATTTCGCTGACCAGGCGGGCGGGATGGGGCACCACCGAGACGACGTACATGGCGGCCACCTTGTCGAAGGCATCGTCGGGGAAGTTCATCGCCTCGGCATCCATGCAGTGCAGGCCGGCAACCTGCTCCAGCCCGAGGCGCTGCGTGCGGGTCCGCGCCAGCTGCAGCATCTCCGGCGAGATGTCGATGCCGGTAATGGCGACGTCATCCGGGTAGAGCGGCAGCGAAAGGCCGGTGCCGACGCCGACCTCGAGGATGCGCTCGCCCGGGCGGCAGTCCATGCACTCGACCACCTTGTGGCGGCCCTGCTGCAGCACGGCGCCGAAATACAGGTCGTAGCCGGCGGCGTAGCGCCGGTAGGCTTTACGTACAGTTTCAAGATCCAAGGCAGTCCCCCCCGTCCTGATTCATCTTAGCGTCCATCTATCCTACCGGATGAGCGGGATCAAGGACGCGTCAGACGCACGCCGCCAGGATGATCCACTGTCTTCTTTATAGCCGTTTTCATGCGCCGGCATCCACATCACCATCCACTGTGGCCGGCAAGTTTCCGGCCCTTCGCAAACGCTGCTGTAGTCTTGCGTCGTTGAAATAGTCGGCGCTGGCGGAACGGCGCCACAGTTCAGCCAAGCGCCTGGATCGCCCGGACGCGGGCTTCATGCACGCGCGCCGGTATTTGCGCCGGGTCGTCGCAGGCGCGCGCAATCGCGCCGGCAGCGACGGCCTGCACGGCGGCGAGCGCCGCGCGCCACTGGCCGGCGGCGTCATACGCGCGCTCGGCATAGCCGAGGCGGCCGCGATAGTCGGCCTCGCAGGCGCCGAGGATTTCCGTGAAGCGCTCCGGGCGGCGCAGGGCGTCGCAGCGTTCGAGCACCTTCAACTGCGTTTCCGGGCGCAGTGCGGCGACGCGATACATGTCGCCGTGGTAGCGCGCGACCAGCCGGGCGACGTCGCGGCAGTCGCCCGGCACGCGCAGGCGCTCGCACAGCGGTGCGAGCAGTTCCACGCTCCTGAGTTCATGCCCGGCGTGGCGCGGCAGGACGTCGGCGGGCGTGGTGCCCTTGCCGAGGTCGTGCGTCAGCGCGGCGAAGCGCGCGGCCAGCGGCAGGTCGAGCCGCGCCGCCATGTCGATCACCATCATCACATGCACGCCGGTGTCGATTTCCGGATGGTAATCGGCGCGCTGCGGCACGCCCCACAGGCGGTCGAGTTCCGGCAGCAGGCGGGCCAGCGCCCCGCAGGCGCGCAGGGTCTCGAACATGCGCGAAGGCTGCGGCGTCATCAGGCCGTTGGCGAGTTCCTGCCAGACGCGCTCGGCGACGAGCGCGTCGACCTCGCCGCCGTCCACCATCGCACGCATCAGCGCGAGCGTTTCCGGCGCCACGGTGAAGTCGCCGAAGCGCGCCGCGAAGCGCGCCACGCGCAGGATGCGCACGGGGTCTTCGGCGAAGGCCGGGGCGACGTGGCGCAGCACGCGGTCGGCGAGGTCGCGCCGGCCGCCGAAGGGATCGATCAGGGCGCCGTCCGCGGCGCGCGCGATGGCGTTGATGGTCAGGTCGCGGCGCGCCAGGTCATCGGGGAGCGTGACGTCGGGGGCGGCGTGGAAGACGAAGCCGGCATAGCCCGGCGCCGTCTTGCGCTCGGTGCGGGCGAGGGCGTATTCCTCCTGGGTGTGCGGATGCAGGAACACCGGGAAATCGCGGCCGACAGGCTTGAATCCCTGTGCCAGCATGTCTTCCGGGGTGGCGCCGACGACGACCCAGTCGCGGTCCTGGACGGGCAGGCCGAGCAGTTCGTCGCGGATGGCGCCGCCGACGCAATAGATCTCCATGCGGGCCGGGCCGCTCAGGTCAGGAACAGCGCGTCGGCCCTGGCCGCGCTGTCGAAGTCACGCGCCGTCAGACCGCCCGCATCGTGGCTGGTCCAGCTGACCGTGCAGCGGTTGTAGCCGACTTCCAGGTCGGGATGATGGTCGCTGCGGTGGGCGAGCCAGGCCAGCGCATTCACGAAGGCCATGGTCTCGTGGTAATTGGCGAACCGGTAGGTCTTGACGATCCGGTTGCCATCCAGCGCCCAGCCCGCCAGGGCGGCGAGACGGGAGGCGATGGCGTCGTCCTGCAGCGGCTCATGCAGTTGCTTGGGCATGTCGATCCTCACAGAAAGCAGAAGGTGAAGCGTCCGGCATCGAAATCCACCGCCAGTTGCGCGCCGCGGTTTTGCGCATAATCCCAGAAGCCCCTGGTGGCGCAGCCCACGTGGCATTCGCTGACGCCGGCCGGCGACTCGTAGTCGCGTTCCCGGTCGTACCAGCTCAGCAGCATGGTGGCGTCGCCGAGCCGCTGGTGGGCGATGCCCTGGGCCAGCGCCAGCGCGGCATCGAAGTCGAGCCGGAGTTCGGCGGTATCGAGGCGCAGCGTTCGCATGGTGTTATGTTAGCGTGAAAAAGCAGCTTTCCCGCCGGGCCGCCCCAAGGGGAAGCGGCGCGCGCCGCGAGGCGCAAACCGCTCCGCAGCCAAACCGAGAACTCCCCGTGATAGCCGCGCGCAGCACGCACGAAATAACCCCCCGGGAGGGGGGCGAAGGGGGGTGGACCTTTTCATGATGCGGGGTGTTTCGCATCATGAAAGTTAGCGCGGGCCGAGATAGCCCGGCGCGACGGCCTCGAGCGCCGTGGCGCGCAGGCCGAAGGGCAGGGTACAGCCGGCCGGGCAGACGTTCGGCACCGACATCGAGCGCACGTTGTCGCGCGTCATCGGCCCGCCGGGGACGAATTCCATCGCCCAGGCCTGCAGGTAGGAAAGCCCCTGCGGCAGGCCCAGGATCGGTCGCGGGTGGCCGCTGACCCGGCCGGTGTAGGCCACCAGCTCGCGCAGGCTGTAGACGCGCGGCCCGCACAGCGGATAGGTCCGGCCGCAACTGCCGGCGTCGGCGAGGCTGGCGACCAGCGCGCTGACGACATCCTCGATCCATACCGGCTGGAAGCGCGCGTCCGGGCAGGCCAGCGGCACCAGGGGCGCCATTTTCAGCAGGTCGGCGAACAGGGTCAGGAAGGCATCGCCCTGGCCGAAGATGACCGAGGGCTGGAAGATCGTCACCGCGGGGAACGCCGCTTTCACCGTCGCCTCGCCGGCCGCCTTCGAGCGCAGGTAATTCGAGGGGGCATCGGCCGCGGCGGCGAGCGCCGAAACGTGCAGCAGGCGCGCACAGCCGGCGCTCGCGGCGGCACGCGCGATCTTGCCCGGCAGCTCGACATGGGTGCGCTGGAAGTCGCCCCTGAGGATGCCGACCAGGCTGATCACCGCGTCCTGGCCGGCCATCAGGCGGGCCAGCGTCGCCTCGTCCTGCACGTCGGCCTCGACGACGCGCACCGTCGGCAGCACCGTGAGGTGCTTGGCGCGTTCGCGGCGGCGCGTCGGCAGCGTGAGGCAATCGTTTTCGCCGGCGAGACGGCGGCTCAGCGCGCTGCCGAGGAAGCCCGTGCCGCCGATGATGAGGACGTTTTTCATGTGCTTGTGCGGGTTTCTGTGTGGGTAAGCGTTCAGGGCAGCTTGTCGGCGCTGCCGTCGTTATAGCCGCGCGGGCGGATGGTGCCGAGGCGTTCCGTCAGCGAGGGCGCCACCCCATTCGACAGGGCCGCGTAGTTGATGGCATTCGCCATGACCTTCTTGACGTAGTCGCGCGTTTCGTTGAAAGGGATGGTTTCGGCGTAGATGGCGCCTTCGAGCGGCTGCTCGGCGCGCCATTTGCGCGCGCGGCCGGGGCCGGCGTTGTAGGCGGCGGAGGCCAGCACCGGGTGGTTGTCGAGGCTGTCCATCACCATGCGCATGTAGTTCGTGCCGAGGACCACGTTGGTGTCCATGTCGGTGACGCGCGACTGGTGGTAGTCGTGCATGCCGATCTTCTTCGCCACCCATTTGGCGGTCGCCGGCATCAACTGCATCAGGCCCTTGGCGCCGGCGCTCGACTTGGCGTCCATGATGAAGCGGCTTTCCTGCCGCATCAGGCCATACACCCAGGCCGGAT